>JAFGQD010000029.1 GCA_016935875.1 Deltaproteobacteria bacterium | reverse complement strand
TGAGAGCAACGTTATCTGATATGGGTTATTCTCCGACAGTGGATGAGGTTAACCTGCGCTCAAGCGGGAGATGGTTCCGTATAAAGCTGCAGGGATTTGCGACATATGACGATGCCAAACAGATTGCTTCTCTGCTGGAAAAGAAGGTACGGAGTATCAAATGTCTTGTTATAAGGAACAAGGAATCAGGATAAACCACCATGTTTGAAAATTTAACCGATAAACTGGACACCGTCTTCAAAAAGCTCAGAGGAAAGGGAATCCTCAACGAAGAAAACGTCGAGGCAGCCATGAAAGATATCCGTATGGCGCTCCTTGAGGCGGATGTCAATTTCAGAGTAACCAGAGACTTTATCAAAGATGTCAGCGAGAGAGCTATAGGTCAGGAGATCCTAGACAGCATAAGTCCCGGTCAGCAGATAGTCAAGATTGTCCATGACAGGCTCGTTGAACTGATGGGAAATGAGAGCAGCCACCTGAACCTTGCCAACCGGTTTCCCGCTCCTGTCATGCTCGTAGGCCTTCAGGGATGCGGAAAGACAACTACCGCGGCAAAACTCGCCCGCCATCTGACTAGCCAGAACCACAGGGTATCTCTGGTCTCTGTCGACATCTACAGACCTGCTGCCATTGAACAGCTGAAAATCCTCGGAGAAAAGATTCATACGAACGTATACGATTCAAAGGGTCTGAACGACCCGGTAAGAATCTGTGTTGAAGCCGTTGAAGACGCGAAATCGAACGGTTTTGACACCCTGATCATAGACACCGCGGGCAGGCTGCATATTGACGACGAATTGATGGATGAACTGAAAAGAATAAAGGACACCATAAAACCGTCTGAGATACTCTTTGTCGCCGATGCCATGACAGGCCAGGACGCTGTATCCATAGCCGAAAAGTTTGACGGACTGCTGGGCATAGACGGTGTCGTACTGACTAAGATGGATGGCGACGCGCGTGGAGGAGCAGCGCTGTCTCTGAAAAAGATAACCGGGAAACCTATAAAATTCATCGGTATGGGTGAAAAGACCGACGCGTTGGAAATCTTTCACCCTGACCGCATAGCGTCAAGGATTCTCGGCATGGGCGACATATTGACCCTCGTCGAAAAGGCCCAGACGACCGTAGACGAAAAGGCCGTAAAAGAACTGGAAAAGAAGATACGGAAAGATTCATTTACACTGGACGACCTGAAAAAACAGCTGACACAGATAAAGAAGATGGGGTCGCTTCAGGATATTCTCGGGATGGTACCGGGACTCGGAAAAATAAAGGCCCTGAAGAACGCGACGCCGGATGAAAGCGAGTTGGTGAAAACAACCGCCATCATTGATTCCATGACAAAGAAGGAACGCTTCAATTACAAGATCATAAACGGGCAAAGAAGAAAAAGGATTGCCAAAGGGAGCGGCACTACCGTACAGGATGTCAACAAGGTTCTCAAGAATTATATAGAGATGAGGAAAATGATGAAAAAGTTGACAAAGGGAGGAATGAAATCAATGATGAGGGGAAATTTACCCTTTAAATAAAATAAAAGATGTGTTAGTAATGAAAATTAATCTAAAAAAATAATCATCAGGAGGTACTAACCTAGAGGATGGCAGTTAAAATAAGATTGACGCGAATGGGCGCAAAAAAGAAACCTTTCTACAGAATAGTGGTGGCAGAAAACGAGGCTCCGCGGGATGGAAGGTTCATCGAAATCGTTGGAAATTACGATCCGATGAAAGACCCGGCTGAGATAAACCTCAAGGAGAATCGGGTGACGGACTGGCTATCAAAAGGAGCCAAACCGACCCAGACAGTATTAAGTCTGCTTAAAAAGAAGGGGCTTGTTGCACCAAAGGTGGAAAAGGCGGAGGTAGAGGGTTAGGGCAATAGACGATCGATATCTTACTTATTCTTAGAATCAGTGGAGGTTGTTGCGATGAAAGATTTGGTCAAGTATATGGCTCAGGCATTAGTAGATCATCCTGACGATGTTGATTGCACTGAAATAATAGGAGAGCAAACCTCTGTAATCGAATTGAGGGTCGCGAAAGATGACCTGGGAAAAGTCATAGGAAAACAGGGAAAAACCGCAAAGGCGATGAGAACCATCTTGAGCGCCTCATCATCCAAGATCCACAAAAGGGCGGTTCTCGAAATCATAGAATAAGTGAACAACCTGATTGAGATAGGAATAATTGTCAAACCCATCGGTCTTAAAGGCCGGCTTAAGGTTCTTTCATATTGTGAATCGGCAGAGGTGCTTGAAACGCAAACGGGTGTTTTCGTAGGTGAGGATATAGAACAGGTATCTTCCTTTGGTGTCAAGAAGATCGGCATGATGAAACGGGGAACCTTCACCCTTGAGCTTGAAGGTGTAGGAACCTTGGAGTCAGCCAGTGAACTGGTAGGGCGTTCTGTCTTTGTGCCTTCGGAGAATCTTCCGGACGATGAGTACTACTGGAAAGATATTATAGGTCTTGATGTTGTCACGGAAGAGGGCCGGAAACTGGGACGGCTAACCACTATTCTGCCGACGGGAAGTAATGATGTCTATGTTTGCAACGATGGCGAAAGGGAAATCCTCATCCCTGCCTTCGAGGACGTGGTAAGAAAGATCGATATTGAAAAAGGCGTTATGGTTGTAATGCTTCCCGAAGGACTGTAGAATGATCATTTTTGATATTTTGTCCGTCTTTCCGGAGATGTTTCAATCCACTCTCGGTAGCAGCCTTATAAAAAAATCCATAGACAAGGGCCTAATCGAAGTAAATCTCTACAATATTCGCGACTACACCCGGGACAGGCATAGAACCACCGACGACACCCCTTACGGAGGGGGCGGCGGAATGGTCATGAAAATAGAGCCTGTCGCAGACGCCCTGAAGACCATTGTTCCCGCCGGGGATAAGGCATGTGTCATCCTTCTATCACCCCAGGGGGAACCATTCAAACAGAAAACCGCGGAAGAACTCTCTCAATATTCCAGAATTGTCCTGATATGCGGTCACTACGAGGGAGTAGACGAAAGAATCAGGGAACACATGGTTGACAGAGAGATATCGATAGGTGATTATGTCTTGAGCGGTGGAGAGTTGCCTGCGATGGTCGTTGTGGATGCTGTTTCGCGTCTTGTGCCTGGGTTTGTGGGAAACAGTGAATCGGTCCTGTATGATTCTTTCTCGACCGGACTCCTTGAAGGTCCACACTACACGAGACCCAGGGAATATGAAAGCTGGGAGGTTCCGGAAGTGTTGCTTTCGGGACATCAAAAGAAGATAGACGAATGGAGGCACAGGGAATCCCTCAAGAGAACACTGCAGAGAAGACCTGACATGCTGAAGCAGGCTGATCTTACACAAGAGGACAAACGGATACTCGAGGAGCTTGCAGGAGATCCTGAATTTGTATAAGAACCTTTATATTGCTCTTTTACACTACCCCGTTTACAACAAAAGGGGTGATGTTGTGACAACGGCGGTGACCAATCTGGATATACACGATATATCAAGGGCCGCCAGGACGTATGGTGTGAAAGGTTTTTACATCATAACGCCGATAGAGCAGCAACAGGCGTTTGTAGAACGTATTTTGCACCACTGGCAGAAGGGATACGGCGTAACCTATAACCCTTCCAGAAAACAGGCTTTCGACATCGTGAGACTGGAGAGCACCCTTGAAGATACTATACTGGCCATATCGAAGGAAACCGGGGATAGGGTCAATGTGGTGTTTACAAGTGCCGCATCGCATAAGAAGCATCTGACCTGTGAAGACCTGAAAGAAAAGATGTCGGAAAACAAGGATCCTTTTCTAATAGTATTTGGAACGGGTTGGGGAATAGCTGAAGAGGCTATTGAGAAGGCTGATTTTTTTGTGGAACCAATACGAGGAAACTCGGATTATAATCACCTGTCGGTCCGATCGGCGGCAGCCATAACATTGGACAGATTGTGTGGACAATAATTAAATGCAAATATGATATTTCAGAGGAGGATTTTGAATTATGAATGTTCTCGATACACTTGAAAAGGAACAGATGAGAGCAGATATTCCCGGATTCAAGCCGGGTGACACCTTGAAGGTGCATGTGAAGATCATTGAGGGGCAGAAGGAAAGGATCCAGGTCTTTCAGGGATCTGTTATACGCAAGAGGGCGGGACAGAACCGCGCCACTTTTACCGTAAGAAAAATATCTTCCGGCATAGGAGTCGAAAGAACATTTCCCCTTCATTCCCCCATTATTGACAAGATAGAGATAGTGATGCGGGGCAGGGTCAGGCGTTCAAGACTGTACTACCTGAGAGATCTCAAGGGCAAGAAGGCAAGGATAAAGGAACTTGGCAGAAGATGAGATGTATGGATTTGAACTGCGTGCCCGATTTCAGGGTTTTGACGCGATTGCAGGCGTCGATGAGGCCGGAAGAGGGCCTCTTGCGGGCCCCGTTCTCGCGGCAGCGGTAATCTTCCCTTCAGGTTACACAAACGGGGAGATCAGAGACTCAAAAAAACTGACTCCCCTTAAAAGAGAAGCCCTGTACAAGATAATACGAGATGATGCCATCTCTATTGGATTGGGCGCAATAGAAGCTTCTACCATAGACAGGATCAACATTCTCCAGGCAACACTCGCTGCAATGAAGACGGCTGTCTTGAATCTCTCCACCCAACCTGACTATCTCCTCATAGACGGTATAAATAATATCGACATCCCCATCCCGCAGGAAACAATTATCAAGGGAGATTCCCTGAGTGTTTCGGTGGCTGCGGCTTCCATAATAGCCAAGGTATCAAGAGACCAGCTCATGGACAGGTATCATGTTTCATATCCGCAGTATAACTTTCTCAAGAACAAGGGATACGGCACAAAGGAGCATCGAGAGGCAGTGAAGAAATATGGCCGATGCAAGATCCACAGGAGATCTTTCAGGATCAAATAACAGGGAGAAGGGCAAACACGGAGAAGATATAGCGGTCGCCCGACTGCTACAAGACGGGTACCGTATCATCGAAAGAAACTACAGATGCCGGTATGGAGAAATCGACATTGTCGCCATGGATGCCGGTGATGTAATCTTTGTCGAGGTAAAGAGCAGGAAATCAGACCGGTTTGGCTTACCCGAAGAGGCAGTCGGCACAACCAAACAGAAAAAGATCTCAAAAGTTGCGCTCCAGTATCTGCAGGAAAAGGGACTTACCGATCACAATGTCAGATTTGATATTGTGGCTATCAGGTTCCTGCCGCAGGGCAACCGGGTGAAAATCATAAAAGACGCCTTTGACCTGGGCTGTTGATCGAAAACCGTTATGCACAAAGGAATATTATATATCGTTGCCACTCCCATCGGTAATCTGGAGGATATAACGCTGCGTGCTATCCGCATCCTTAAAGAGGTGCGGCTGATAGCGGCGGAAGATACACGCAGAACAAAGATCCTGCTTGATGCCTATGGAATCGATACGCCTCTCACCAGTCTCCACGACCGCAACGAGTTAAAGAAGGGCGTTCATCTGATAGCCAAACTGAATGACGGAATGGATATAGCCTATGTCTCCGACGCGGGCACACCCGGCATATCCGATCCCGGATATCTTTTTGTTACTCAGGCCATCGCCCAGTCCATCAAGGTTGTTCCTCTTCCGGGACCGGTCGCTGCGATAGCCGCTCTTAACGTCTCCGGTCTTCCCATGGACAGTTTCGTCTTTTTCGCGTTCCTGCCCACCCGCCGCGGAAAGAGACGGCAGTTGCTGGAATCCATCAAAGAAGAATCAAAAACCATGGTATTTTACGAATCACCCAACCGGCTTGTTGCAACCCTTCAGGATGTCAATGAAATTCTTGGGGACAGACAGATTGCCGTGTCCAGAGAACTGACGAAAATATATGAAGAAACCATGCGCGGAACCGTACGTGAGGTCAGTGAATCTCTCCGGGGAAAGAAGATAAAGGGAGAAATCACGCTGGTAATTTCGGGAGCCGCAAGGGATCGCTCAGGTCGATCCGCCGAAGAAATACGGGCACGTTTTCAGGAAGCGCGAAAAGATTCCGAATCCTCCACCAGAGACATCATAGATGCCCTCTCGGAAGAAATGGACATGCCGAGAAAAGAAATATACAGACAAGTCCTCGATTTCATAAATGAAGACTCGGATGGGTAAGTCGAAAATTCAGAATCTCTCTAAAAATAATAGGTAAGAGAGAGATACGCGCTGTCTGAGGGCTTGTTGAGAAAACCTGTACCCCTTATGGTATATCCACCGTATTCTGTGTCTCTCCCGCCATAATAGATATTGCACGCCAGTATGATCTGTGTGTTCTGAGTCATATTCCACGAAGCGCGGGGTTGTAACAATCCCGAAGGATCTTCCAGGTTGGTGATTGCAGTCAGATAGATGTTGAACAGGGGGTGCAGTTCCATCCTGATATGGCCGCTTACGTAATTTCGTCCTACCGTAAACAGTTCTCCCCTGTCGATCCGCCCGGCAATATCGGGATCGGTCCATGCCTCCGCGTACCGGTCGTTGCAGAGACCATTAAAAAAATATTCCACATATCCGTAACAATTTTTCTTCCACCATACCCAAGAGTAATCAATATTTGCCACCACTGAGAGATAATCATCCGTACCGTGATCTTCGTCAAGAAACGTCCAGGTGCAATCCAGGCGCCAGGCGGTATTCCCCAGGTATCCCATGCTGCCGAATCCCACCACCGTGTCGCCATAATGCATGGCCGCCACTATATCAAACTCCGTTGTGCCCCGCGCAAAATGGAGCTTTCCCGCCAGGGATGACTGATCATCTTTGACATCTCCGCTCTCCGGGTCGCGTCTCGGAACATACAGGAACTGAAAATCACCCACCCTCTTCGCGGAGAATTGTGTGAAGATCATATCGTCTCCGATCTTGTACTCCCGTTCAATATCCGATGGCGAAAAGGGATTAAAAAGATCTATCGGGTTAAAGAGAAACCCGTTTCCCCAGGTGACCGCCTGACGGCCGATACGGACAACACCCCACCCGGGCATCAGGGTCAGGGAGACTCGATCCAGACGGTGATAGAGAATATGGTCGTCATTCTCATCAAGAATCTTTGTTAAGTCCATCAAGCGCCGTTTATCACTCGGAGGACCTCCGGCCACCAGACCGGCGCTGAAAAGACCCGGGAAGATCCGCTCCAGGTCCCTTTCCTTACGCCTGGTATCTCCACCCGAGAGAACGGCTTCGTAGTGGGTTTCAAAATTACCCCACGTGCCGAAGAAAAGGTTGCTCTTGAGCCGCACCTCAGCGGAGCCGTCATACCATGGATCGGTGTCCACCAACTGAAAATACGACTCGTCGTCAGGCCACAGAACGGAGCCCGTAACCTTTACATGGCCGCCCCACTGATCATCGATATCCGTATACCAGGGCTCGGGAGTGGTATTTTGCTTTCCGGATGTAGCGGAAAGTGATCCGTTCGGGGGAGCTGTTGCCGCCCATGAGGGTACCGTATCGACACAGGCAAACAAAACAACCGCAAGGAAGATTGAAAAGAGATAGAAAACAGTAGTTGGCAGACAGCAGTCAGCATGAAAGGTATTATAATGGAATTTTCTAATGAATATCCGCGTAGCACATTGCATTGATAACACGTTTCCCCGGCCCCTGTCTTCTGATCCCTAGCCCCCGTCTCTTATCTCGTCCCCCGCCACCAAGCCATCCTTGATGAGGACAAGCCGACGTGCATAATCCATGACCATCTTGTCGTGGGTGGAAAAGATAAAGGTAACTTTCTTCTTCTCGTTCATTTGCTTCATCATCTCCAAAAGACCTTCCCCTGTTTTGGAATCGAGGTTGGCCGTGGGTTCATCGGCCAACACAATAGCCGGATCGGACACGATGGCCCGTGCAACCGCCACCCTCTGCTGCTGTCCTCCCGACAGTTCTGCCGGACGCCTGTCGTATGTATCTTCCAACCCGACATCATCCAATATGTTTTTTGCCCGCTCACGTCGCTCGGCCAGTGGGACACCCTGGAGAAGCATGACAAATTCCACATTTTCCAATGCCGACAGAACCGGAATAAGGTTATAGGCCTGGAATATAAATCCGATATTGTGCAGGCGTAAACTGGCCAGTTCTGACTGATTCATTGTATCCAGAGTGCTTCCGTTCACGGTGACACGCCCGGAATCAGCCGAGTCCAGCCCACCGATAATATTCAGCAGGGTGGTCTTGCCTGATCCCGAGGGTCCCGCCAGGGCTACAAAACCACCTTTTTGTATGGACAGACTCACACCCCCAAGAGCGGTGACCACAATTTTCCCCTGCTGGTAGGTCTTCTTAACGTCGGTGCATTCCACGATGTTCATATCAATCTCCTATAGGAAGAAATATATATGCAATCATCTGTCCTCTAAGCATGTGTCAGTGCCTCTACCGGCGTAAATCGTGCCGCTTTTACTGCCGGATATACGCTGACCAAAAGACCAAGTATGAATACCACCAGATTGGCGATAATTACGTCATGGCTGTAGATAGCCGGATAAATGATCCTGGACATGCCGGCATATTCCAAACCGGAGGCAAGGGCAGAAAGATCGATGCCGTTGCCGGACAGAGCGAACACACTCAAAAAACTCAGGATATTTCCAATAGTCGTACCGATAAGGAGGATAAAAAACGACTCTGCGAGAACCTCCCTGATGATCCACATCGGCTTCATACCCAATGATTTAAACAAGCCGAACTCCCGTATCCGCTCAAAGACGGCCATCAGCGTGGTATTGACGATGCCGAAGCCCATGGCAATAAAAACCACTACAAACCATATGTACATAAACCCGTCATAGATGTTCAAAATTGCGGTGATCAAGGGCAACAACTCACGCCATGTCTGGACCTCATAATCGGCAGAGGGCAGAGCTGCACTCACATTGTCGGCCGCGTGTCTGACTTCCTTTTGATCAGGCAGGATGACAGACATCTCGGAAATACCGTTTTTCAACTTCAGCATATGCTGCGCAGCCTCTTTGGTCACAAAGACAAACTGCTTTTCCGTGGCCTGCATTTCAGCTTTGAAGATTCCGACAATACGAAAGGCCCGTGAGGCAACTTCCCGGTCGGTATCCTGTGACATCATAATAATCTTGCGGCCCAATCCGGTCTCGAACTTGTCCACCAGCGCCCTGCCTACCACGATTCCGTTTTTGTCATCGTCTCTGAGGTAGCGTCCTTCGGTGACCGCCTTTCCGATGAATGAGATCCCGGCCTCATGTGCCGGGTCAATCCCCACGAAGGTGACACCTGCCGTGTGTCGAGCGTTACTCGCGACAGCGTTGACCCGAACTCTGGAGGTCCACTGAGCGCCGTCCGGAAGGGTCTCTCTCAGGGCAGTCTCAACTACCTCCGGATCGGTCATACTGTTTTCGATGACAGGGTCATTTCGATAACCTCTGTGGTGCACTTGGATATGTCCGGTAAGGGTGGAGATACCGTTTCGGACCATCCCTTCGGAGATTCCTCTCATGAGCGCACCCAGAAAGATCATGCTCCAGACCCCGATAATGATCGCGGTCATGATGACCGCGGTCCTCTTCGGGTTTCGCCAGATATTCCGCCAGGCTAGTTGAAGATGCATACTGTACAGACCTCATGTAGTCAATAATCAGAGTTCAGGGAACATATGAGCTGTTTAAAAGTGTCGTTTCGATCAAAGAGAGAACCCCCAACCATTGTTTAAATCGCCGTCATCGCTTCCACCGGGCGGAAACGCCGTACCTTAAGGGCCGGATACAGAGCGGTCAAAAAGGTAATGAAAAGCACCGCAGCCGGTCCGATTGAAGCGGAAAGTATTGAAAGCTGAGGATATATGCGTTCCGGCAGACCGAACTGCCTCATCAGTTCGGATGTCCCCGAAATGACGATTCCGTGAACCTGGAAATACCAGGTGAGCAGGCTTCCTAAAATAATGCCGAAGACAATACCCGCTATAGCCATGATCGTGGATTCAATCAGAAGCAGTTTACTCAAGCGTCCCGGAGTCGTTCCAATGGCCAGAAGAACGCCAAACTCTCTCGTCCGCTCGAAGATAGCCATCAGAAACGTATTGAGAATGCTGAAGGCAACGACAACGATCAGAATGAGATAGAAGATAAACCCGCTGTACAGATCCATTTGAATGGCCTCTATCAGGCCGGGCATGAGTTCCATCCAGTCCAGGACCACAAGGTGCCCTTTATTCCCAATATCTTCGACGCCGGCTGCCACAGCCATCTTAATCTCCGACACGTATTCCAGGGACTTGCCGAGCGCCACAACTTCATGAACCGCCCCGCGCATGGAGTAAATATCCTGAAAGTTTTTAAGGGGAATCTGTATTGAGCTGCGATCGAAATCGTCCTGGCCGGACCGGTAGATGCCCTTTACCTTAACCACCGTGGCCGCTACGGAACCATCACGCCCCTGGCCCAGCACCACCAGTTCGTCACCCAGGCCGACCTTCAGGTTTCGGGCCAGAAGAGCTCCCACCAGGGCCTGGTCGGTATCGCCCTCGGACAGGTAGCTTCCCTGACGGATCAATTTCTTAAGGGTGGACACACCGGCTTCCCTGACCGGATCAATCCCGACCACCACGACACCATAGGTTCGTTCCTTTGAAGATACCAGAGAAAAGGCATTAGCCCTATAGGTATAAGCAGCCACTTCCGGAGTATTATTCAAAATATTCCCTACAGCAGCCGGGTCGGATACCACCATGCGAATGCCTTTTTTATCGTTATAGCCCTTGGCTTGTACCTGCAGGTGGCCGGTATGTATCTTAACGGCGGAGTCGATCATGGTTTCATAGGATCCAAACTGCCAGGACAGCATAAAGACCAACAGCAGTGAGGCAAATGAGATGGCTAATATTGTCAGGATGGATCGTCTCGGATTTCGCCAGAGGTTGCGCCAGGCCATTTTGACATCTATCGACATGATTCACATCACCTTGCAGAAGTTTTTAAAGAAGCCACCGTCAATAATCTGTCCGGGAAATCTGTATCAAAAACAAGTTCCTTGTATTCCAGCATGGTATATTCATCTTCTGCATCAGTCTTTTGCATTTTCCATACCACGGGAAACAGCCTGCCTCCCAGCTGCCGAATCTGCAGCGTGGTCATTATCTTAACCGGCTGAAGATCTTCATCATAAAATCCCTGCTCTAAAAAAATATAGTCCTCCCGAATCTTGAGCTTCTGCATACCCCACACCACTGGTGCCTCCGGCTTCGGCATAGACTTGATTACATACACCTTTTTCCCTTCATGTGTCTCGTCACCGACAATTGTATGGGTATAATCATTGATCAGACTTTCGGACTTGGAGAGGTCGTTATTGGAAAAATCCGATCCCATCCAGGCCTGGGACATCATTGAGGGCGGAATCTTGATCACCCGGTTGATCTTGGGATTATACGTCCACATCTCCCGGCCTCTCTTGAGCGTACCGTTACCACTATCTCGGGCCGGCGCAATGATCCGGAAAATGCTGTCTTCCTGCCCCTTAGTCCATGCCTTGATTGTCATGGTCCTCTGCCAATCAGGGCGATGGATGGTCATTATCACCGTCGAAATAGAGGTTTTGCCCCGCATATAATCGAAACCGGCCTCCACAAGAGCCATACCATCTTGCGCGTAAACACCAGAAGCCGGAACATACAGAAATAAAACCAGCCACAAAAAAAGCATCATCTTTTTTGCCATAGTGTATTCCCCCATCAGAACCTACAATCGCCCTTCCAGACTATATTCTGGAACAATGACAATTCCGTAAAGATCTTTCACCCGGAATTTTTACCTTCTTGGGCAAGCGCTTCCAACGCGCCCCGGTCGATCACTCTGATAGTGGATCCGTCAACCTCTATCAGTTTTCTGTTCTTCATGTCCCCCAAGGCTCTTGACAGTGATTCCGGGCCAGTGCCCAGGATGTTTGCAATCTGTAGTTTTGAAATATTCAGTTTAATGAGGTCTTTGTTGCCCTGTTCCTCCGACCGGTAAAGCAGATATGCGGCCAGTCTTCCGGGGATTTCCTTCAAAGACAGGTTTTCTATCTGGATAGTAAATTCGCGAAGTCTCATTGAGAGAACCGCCAGAATATTCATTGTCAAAGAGGGGTTGTTTGTTATAAGATCAACAAACTTGGTTCTTGGGAAAAATATAAGTCGGCTCTCTGAAATAGCCTGAGCATTGGCTGGAAACGACTCCCCGAAAAAAACCGGAACCGCTCCTATGGCGCCTCCCTCCGAAACGATATGAAGAATCTGTTCTCTGCCTTCGGGTGACAATTTGTACACCTTTACCGCACCCGTTACGATAAGATAAAAACCATTACCCTCATCACCGTCAAAAAATATCATCGCTCCCTTGTTGAAGTGCCTTTCGACAGATATGCGAGAAATTTTTTTCAGGTGATCTTCTGATACCCCGCCGAAGAGCTGGCTCTTCGACAAAACATCTATACAATTGGTCATCATTTTGATCCTTTTTTGAGAAATATCATCACTTCTTAACATAAGTCAAGGTTATGTAATGTTCTTTAATATAACTTGGCAATCAACAATAACACCAATCAATCTTAGACAAGGAGGACAACACATGTTTTGTTATCAATGTCAGGAAACGGCAAAAAACACGGGGTGCAGCGTAAAGGGTGTCTGCGGCAAAACGGAAGAAACAGCGAATCTTCAGGATCTGCTCATGTATGTTTTAAAAGGACTCTCGATCTATGGCGAAAAGGCAAAAGAGACAGGAACGTCAGACAGGAAATACGGATTATTTATAGCACAGGCTCTTTTTGCAACAATCACAAATGCAAACTTTGACAATGACAGACTGATCGCACTCATCAAAGAGGGATTGAAGCTCCGGAACGAATTAAAGAAAAAATGTGAAGGTAATATTTCTGGAGAGTTGCACGACTGTGCCGTGTGGTTCTCGGATGATGTTGCCGAATTCGGCAAAAAGTCTTCAGAGGTGAGTGTCCTGTCCACAGAAAATGAAGATGTCCGTTCGCTCAGAGAGCTTCTGATCTATGGACTGAAGGGCATTGCCGCCTATGTGGATCACGCGGCTGTCCTCGGCCTTGAGGATGAAAAGATCTATGACTTCCTGATGGAAGCCCTTGCCTCCACAACAAAAGATATGACCGTTGACGAAATGGTGGCAATGGTCATGAGGGCCGGAGAATGTGCCGTAACCGGAATGGCCCTTCTTGACAAGGCGAACACAGCTGCCTACGGAAATCCTGAGATTTCCAAGGTCAATATCGGTGTCAGTAGCAATCCCGGGATCCTGATCTCCGGTCATGATCTCAAGGATATGCAAGAGCTTCTGGAACAAACCGAAGGAACGGGAGTGGATGTATACACCCATGGCGAAATGCTGCCTGCCAACTCGTATCCCGCATTTAAAAAGTACTCCCATTTCGTGGGCAATTACGGAAATTCATGGTGGAGACAGGGAGAAGAATTCGCATCCTTTAACGGTCCCATACTCATGACAACCAACTGCATAATAGCGGTCAAGGATTCGTACAAAGAAAGGATCTTCACAACGGGGATGGCAGGGTATCCCGGAGTAGTGCATATTCCTGACAGGCCGGAAGGCGGTGTAAAAGATTTTTCCGGAATGATAGAGCTGGCAAAAAAGTGCACCCCCCCGGTTGAGATCGAAACCGGTGAGATCGTGGGCGGCTTTGCCCATAATCAGGTTCTTGAACTGGCCGACAAGGTCGTGGAGGCCGTAAAATCCGGAGCAATCAAGCGTTTTATCGTCATGGCCGGCTGTGATGGACGTCATAAAACAAGAAGCTACTTCACCGATGTCGCCCGCGAGCTTCCCAAGGATACGGTGATACTTACCGCAGGCTGCGCGAAGTATCGCTATAACAAGCTTGACCTCGGCGATATTGGCGGCATCCCCAGGGTGCTTGATGCGGGCCAGTGCAACGACAGTTATTCTCTTGCCGTTATTGCCTTGAAGTTGAAGGAGGTCTTCGGGCTCGAAGATATCAATGACCTCCCTATCTCTTACGATATTGCCTGGTATGAGCAGAAGGCCGTGGCAGTGCTGCTGGCCCTGCTCTCCCTCGGAGTTAAAGGTATCCGCCTGGGACCGACACTGCCGGCATTCTTATCGCCAAACGTCCTCAGTGTTCTTGTGGATAAATTCGATATCAAGTCGATCAGAGACGTTCAGGCCGATGTTGAAGCAATGATAAAAGGAGTATAATTTCCAAATGAAAACAGTACGCAAAATAATCGAGATTGATGAAGAGTTGTGTGACGGGTGCGGAAACTGTGTCCCGGGGTGTGCCGAAGGTGCCTTGCAGATCATTGACGGCAAGGCACGGGTTGTCTCTGACAGATATTGTGATGGCCTTGGTGCCTGTATCGGAGAATGCCCCACCGGGGCACTCAGAATAATCGAGCGGGAAGCGGAAGCGTTTGACAAAGAGTCGGTCAGTAAATATCTTACAGGCAAGGAAAGCGATATGGGTGACACAATAGACACCCTGCACTGCGGATGCCCCTCAACCACTATCCAGACCTTTGAAACTCTTACATCCTGCCAGGAGGCAAACAGGCCTGCCGATATAATGGAAATCGGGAGCAAATCGTCTCTCACGCACTGGCCTGTCCAGATACGACTTGTACCGGCGAACGCCCCTTTTCTTAAGGGTTCGAATCTTCTTATCCTTGCAGACTGCACGGCCGTCGCCTTTCCCACCCTTCACCGGGATCTTCTGAAGGGGAAGGTCGTCATGATGGGATGTCCGAAGTTCGACGACGTCCAGGATTATATACGCAAGTTTGCGGATGTTTTCAGAACCGCGGACATCAAGAGCGTAACGACCGTTGTGATGGAGGTTCCCTGCTGTTCCGGCCTTCCCATGATCGTAAAAAAAGGAATGGAGGCGGCAGGCAAGGAAATTCCCATGGAAGAGGTGGTGTTGAGTACAAGAGGAACAATCTTGAAGCACTCATAAGAAACCAGGGGGAAGGAGAGAAAGACACATATTTTCTTCTCGAATACAGAAATAGTAGTGGAGGTATGAATGGTATGAAACAAATTTTAATTATGCTCGCGTTCATTGCCGTCTGGTATGCGCTCCAGGCCATTATCCTGCCCAAGATGGGCATATCCACCTGAATGAAACAAGCCTGCCAGGTGGCGGATAAAAAGAGTATCGAAGATCCATTGAACACAGATAAGGAAGATTGATCCCTCCCTTTTATCTTCAGGGGAATGGGGTCACGCAAATCTTCCCCATAAGGCGGTGACGGTCTGTCAATGTGCAACACGATCGAATGACCTCAAAAATGATGAGGGAGCATAAAACCGTTGAGGCGATGATTGAACTGTACTGCCATGGAAACCATGGCGGTACAAAAGGGAGGCTGTGTCCCGAGTGCCGGGAGCTTCTGGACTACGCCGCGCAACGCCTTGAAAAATGCCCCTTTCAGGAAGATAAACCAACGTGCGCCACATGCCCCGTACATTGCTACAAACCGGATATGAGAGAAAAGATCAGAGCAGTAATGAAATATGCCGGCCCCCGTATGCTGTATCGGCACCCTGTTTTGTCAGCTGCGCACTATCTCGCACGGAAATAACCTGTGCATGACCTTCGGAAATCGATCATCAGCTATGATGTCTATCTTCCCTTCTCCTCGATTTTTCTATTTACTTTTTTTTTATTACTGTTAAGTATAAACAAGGTGAAATTCATGCATACCAGAGGAGGAATAGAATGATTGTTATTGCGAAGATGAAAGCGCAAGCGGGTAAGGAAGAAGATCTTCAAAAAGCGGTTTTAGCGGCACTTCCTCATGTGGAGCAGGAAGAAGGCACGCTGGTTTACGCATTCAATCGTTCACTGAGCGATCCCACAGAGTTTGTTTTTTATGAAAAATACACGGACGGAGACGCTCTCACAGCCCACAGTTCAACCGAGCATTTCAAGAAAATGTTGACCGACCTCGGCCCCTGCCTCGATGGCGCCCCGGAAATCGTTCTGTACGAGGAAATTGGTATGGTGAAAAAATAACGTCCCATTCATGACATGATGGACGGTATTCACACATCTCATGGTACATCGTGAAAAGGATTTTAGATTATGAACCTTTTATTTTCCAAAATACAGGGTCCTCAGCGGGATACTTTGGCGGCCCTGAAAGGCCTCCTGACCAAGATGGATCATCC
>JAFGQD010000180.1 GCA_016935875.1 Deltaproteobacteria bacterium | reverse complement strand
GACTGTGTTGGAATTTGGAAATGGGTTTACCGAAGACGGTACGCTCCTTACAGTAGTCGATGGTAATATCGAGCATGTACTCCGCCGTGGCAACGGCCGCTATGGAGCACATAAGACGTTCCTGCTGTAGTTTTTCCATAAGATGCAGAAACCCGGTGCCCTTCGCGCCGAGGCGGTTTTTCTGGTGAACACGACAATCGGTAAAGTAGAGTTCTGATGTGTCCTGGCTGTGCAATCCTATCTTCTTGATCTGTTTTCCCTTTTCAAAGCCGGGAGTACCTTCTTCAACCACGTACAGATCCATGGCGGCATAGGGACTCTCAATCGCCGGGTCTTTGACGGCCACAATACAGAGTCCGCAGTTGATACCGTTACTGATGAATGTCTTCTGGCCGTTGATAATGACATCATCCCCGTCTTCCACCGCCGTTGTCTTTATCGCGGCCAGGTCGCTTCCTGTATTCGGTTCAGTCATGGCAACGGCCGTGATAATATCGCCTGATATACACCCCGGAAGATACTTCTTTTTCAGTTCTTCCGACCCGTAAGCGGTAATATAGGGCACTACGATATCACTATGGAGGAACGTACAGAATCCTCCATGATTCGTCCGCATCATTTCTTCAGTCATAATAACAGAGTACAGGAAATCGGCGCCGAGCCCACCATATTCCTCCGATACATTCATACAGAGGAACCCCTGATCACCCAGTTTCTTCCAGGCACTCCTGGGCACAATACCGGCCTCTTCCCATTCTTCTACATATGGAATTACTTCTTTTTCGAGATATTTCCTCACACTCTCCCTGAATATCCTGTGTTCCTCGGAATATTGGATGATTTCCATTAATTGTCTCCCCCCTTTTTCATTCCGCTATCTGGGTTTCCCCTCATTCTGGGCGAATGGAGGAACATACATGAACTTCAGTGTCTCTTTAACCATGGCGACATATTCTTTCTTACGAAGATTGACCATCGGCATAAAGAAGTTCGCTCCGGAGATAAAACCATAGATTGAATTCATAATAGTCAAGATCTCCAGCATGGCACGGGAGGAGGCCGCTTCCCCGTCTGTGCTGAGCCCCATCGAGCGCACGATATCGGAGATGAACTCAGGAACGATAAAATCGAGGCCCTCCTTCTCTCGTGTACGGCCGAAATAGCGATGCATGATGAGATTCGGTATCTCGGGATGGCCTAACAGAAAATCCACTATCTGATCAATGGATATCGCAATCCTCTCCCCCAGAGGGCGGCCATGGATTTGTCTTTCCACCCGGTTGAGCTTCTGTCTGAGATCGTAGTTGATATCCAGTATAACGGCCTCATACAGGTCCTTCTTATTCCCCCAATGGTAGTGGAGCGTGGAAATATCAATTCCGACCTTCGTGGCAATCATTCTTGTGGTTGTTCCGTGAAAGCCATATTCACCAAACATCCTGCGTGCAGCAGTTAAAATCCGTGCCTTCATGGACTCGGGGTCTCTGCGGGCCTTATCCAGCGGTGTCTCCATGCTTTATTATGCCTCTAATAATAGGCCGGGCGAAAACGCCCGGCCCGGTTATAAACCATCAATGTCACGTCAACTCAGAAGCGGACCCAACTCACCGAACATATCAAATACCTGATTAAAGAATTTCGGATTTTCGAGGCTCGTGATCTTCTCCCAGTTTTCCATAATTTCCTCAGGAGCGGGAACTCTCACACCATCCGACAGTATTGCGCCAGGACCGGTCATTATCGCACTCCTGCTGAAATAACCGAGAGCCGCATTGATCATCACTCCGGAGTCCTCACATTGTTCGGAACACATGTAGAGTACCAGAGGAGTAATCAATTCCGGTTTCAATTTGGCAAAGAGGTCTGGCGGCAAGACATCTTCCGTAAGCCGTGAAGCGGCAACGGGAATCAGGACATTGGTCTTGATATTGTACTTGGCTCCCTCGAGCTTGAGCACGTTGGTAAGCCCGGCAACACCCGCCTTTGCCGAAGAGTAATTGGCCTGACCGAAGTTGCCGAACAGACCGGCACCCGAAGTCGTCATAACGATTCTTCCATATCCGTTTTCACGCATATTGATAAAGGCCGGTTTTGTAACGCAGTAAGCCCCCTTCAAATGAACCCCCACAACGGCATCCCAGTTCGCCTCTTCCAGTTTGTGAAAGGCACTGTCCCGCAGAATGCCGGCGTTATTCACAAGGATATCAACCTTGCCGAATGCATCGATGGCCGTCTGGACTATACCCTTTCCCCCTTCAACTGTCGCCACATTGTCATAGTTCGGTACCGCTTCCCCGCCGAGGGCCTTTATCTCTTCAACAACTTTATCCGCCGCCGCGTCGCTCGATCCGACTCCATCCCTTGTACCGCCGAGGTCGTTTACCACCACCTTCGCCCCTCTCTTCCCGAATTCAAGGGCATGGCTTCTTCCCAGGCCGGCGCCAGCGCCGGTTACAATAGCAACTCTTCCTGTAAAATCAATCTTGGACATACTCAGCTCCTCCTTTATCGTTTTTGTTTAACAGGTATGATCCCCTTTTCCTATTTGTTTGGGAGAGACGCCTCGAAACGACCTGTTATCTTGACGTCACCGTTCTCATCCTTTGCAATCACATCGCAGGATATAATATTTTCTCCGCCTTCAACACGCTTATCCGCCACGGCACCGCTGACGGTAATCGTGCTGTTTTTTTGAGTCATGCCGGCAAACCGAACACCGAATTTCTTCAGAAACTTCTGAGGAATCCACGCCGTGACGGCCTGACCGACAACACCCATGACCAGCATGCCGTGCGATATAACACCGTTTTTCATACCCACCGCCATGGCAAACTCATCGTCGTTATGCAGGGGGTTAAAGTCACCGGACGCCCCCGCATACATGACGAATTGAAGCTTCTGGAGAGGGCCCTTTACCAGTTCGGGCATGGCGTCGCCCACATTGACATCTTCAAAATAGATTTGCTCTGCCATCATCAACCCCCTATTTTCTCTCAATGAGCAGCGACCTAGCCTTCGCGACCTTTTCGCCTCTCTGATTTGTATAGAGTACTTCCATGGAAACCAGATCCATCTTGGAGCCGGATTTGCTCGTCTTCTCTTCCATCTTCGTTATCTTCGGGGTACCGGTAATCACGTCCCCGGGATACATCAGCTGATAGTACTCGTACTCTTCCTCACCGTGAAGAACCATCATGAAATTGATCTTCAGGTCGTTAATGATAGCGGGCATCTGACCGCTCCACATCATGGGAACGGTTAAAAATGTCGGGGTCGCCGGGGTATCTTTGTACCCCGCCTGTATCGCGGCATTTTTGTCGAGATACACCGGATTAGGATCCCCTATTGCCTGCGCTAATTCCCTAATCTTTCCTCTTTCCACTTCCCATGTCATGGGAGCATACTCTGTCCCGGCCTTTGATAAATCAGCCATAGGTTCCCTCCTTTTTTTAAAGGTTTCTACATCCTACTCGTATTTTCCGACAATGCTTATACTGCAGACATTCATCATCGGGAATCCCCCGAGGTTATGGGTCAGTCCAAACTTCGGATCCTTCAGCTGTCTTTCAGCAGCCCTGCCGTGAAGCTGCAGATACATTTCATAGAGCATACGAAGTCCCGAAGCACCGATGGGATGTCCGAAGCACTTCAGACCACCGTCAACCTGGCAGGGTACCTCACCGTCCATATCATAGACCCCATCCATAATATCCTTGGGTGCCTGGCCCCTTTCTGAGATATGGAGATCCTCCATGGTAACCAGTTCGGTAATGGAGAAACAGTCATGTACTTCCATCATACTGATCTCTTCTCTTGGATTGGTAATACCCGCCTCTTTGTAGGCCGCGGTGCTTGCCTTGGTCGTCGTCAAAAAATGGGCACCATCCCAGTCACTGTATCCCATTTCGGTCCCGTTACTGAGTGACAGTTGCAGGGCCTTTACTGTGACAAGATCCTTTTTGCCAAGGGACTTGGCAATTTCAGGGGTTGTCACAATCGCAGCGGCCGATCCGTCACTCACACCGCAGCAGTCAAACAGACCCAGAGGAAAGGCAATCTGGGGAGCATTCAGGACCTGTTCCTCTGTCACGGCTTTTCTCAAATGCGCCTTTGGATTCAGAACTCCATTTGCATGGCTCTTCACCGATATATGCGCCATGGCTCTTTTGACATCCTGGATATCAATGCCGTACCGTGCAGCATAGCCCGTGGCCAGCATGGCGAAGCATCCCGGTGCCGTGGCATTCGGAAAGTATAAATAGTTTCTCGGACCCATGGCACTGCTGAACTCGGGCAGACCGCCATATCCGATGTCCTTGAGTTTTTCTACACCGATCGCCAGTGCGATATCACAGGCACCGGAGGCCACTGCGTACACCGCACCCCGGAAGGCCTCCGTGCCGCTTGCACAGAAGTTTTCCACGCGGGTCACCGCGATGTTGGGCAGACGCAAGGCAAGCGATGCGGGAAGGGCGCTCTTGCCGATATCCACTTCGTCAAAACAACATCCCAGCCACGCGGCCTCGATCTGTTTTCTTTCGATTCCCGCGTCTGCGAGACATTCTTCGAATGCCTCTACCATTAATCCTTCGGCACCGTCATTCCATCGCTCACCGAACTTTGAACATCCCATGCCGATAATAGCTACTTTATCTTTAATTCCTGTTGCCATATTATTCACCTCCTCCAATCTGCGGAACAGCCTTCCAGAAGTATCCCGTATAGCCTCTCTCTTTATCGTAATATTTCTTTCTGAAAGACATCGTCGCCGGCATACCGACCTTTACCTGATCGAGATTACAATCGGTAAAGTCGACAAAAGCCTTACCGCCACCATTAAATTCGACCAAACCATATATTGCGGGCGGGTCCACCGATGCGGCAAGCATATCCCCTGTGTACATCCCTACTTTACAGCCCACATTCGCGAATTCGTAGTCATCGAAATCATGGGAAGACCAGCAGTCGGGATTGACACACACGGGCATCGTAGGAAATTGAGGCGTGCCGCATTTTCTGCATTTTTGGCCAACCAGGCCGAGGACCATCTTGCGGTCTCTCCACAGTGCCGTCAGGGACGTATTCACATATGACTCGCCTCTTATTCCCAGATCGGCTGTTATCAGGTCTCTGAACTTGGTGTACTTCTGATAGTTGGACAGTTCAACCCTGTTCGCGAGTGACCCCTTAATACCCACCGGAGCTTTGAAGTCCTTAATCTTGTCGGTCACTTCGAATGCCAGGACATCACACCCCTGGCCAAAGCTGGCAACCAGTATCTTATCTCCCGGCTTCGCTTCTTCCAGTGCCGCAACCAACATGACAAAGGGATGCGCCGTTCCGGTATCACCACATACGTTATGCATATTATTCTGCACGTTAGCAGGATCAACACCCAGTTTCTTTGCAATACCGCGATGGGTCGCGCCAAAGTAGCAGGGATATACCACCTTGTCGAATTCCTCGATCTTCATTCCTGACTTTTTCAGGAAACCGGCGACTGCCTGAGGAATAATTTTCCCATATCCCTCATCCCTCATCCATCGCTCTTCCCAGCCATAATCAAAGGCCTTGTCTTGTCCTCTGTAGTGATCGACAAAGTCACAGTTTACCGAATAGCTGCCCTTGAATTCGGCAATCACATCATCCTTGCCAAACAGAAGAGCCGCCGCGCCATCACCGTAAAACATTTCGAACATGGTGGCCATTTTCGTTTTACGCTGATCCGCCGCAGCAACAAGAACACTGCCTTTCTTCCCCGACTCAATAGCTTCCAGAGCCGAGAGAGCAGCCGTTGTCGCCGACTTTGTACAGGCCGTGAAATCCGCGCTTGTCGAATCCTCTTCTCTCATGTTAAGTGCCGCGGCAACGATACCCGAATTAAGCCTGTCCGCAAAGGGCAGTGTTGTTGACGCAAGATACAGACCGTCAAGTGCTTTTCTGTCCTTGTTCGTCATACAATCACGAGCAGCCGCAACCGCCATACTGACGGCGTCTTCGTCCCAGTTGGCCACCGATTTTTCCCCACCGGCGACTGCCATAATGACGGGAAAATACCAGGCCATGTTCTGGACGACAACCATCCTGCTGAGCCTGTAGCGAGGGATATACCCCCCGTAGGAAGTAATACCTACCATACTAAATCCTCCTTTCCTGTTGTTTAGTTTCCATCCTTGGAAACATGTATTCCTGTCCATTCCTGGATGAACACTGTTTAAAACACGTACCTATCCCTTGAAGATGAACAGACACGCCTTGGGAATCTTGTAATCCTTCCTGCAAATCTGCACAGTATCTGTTACCAAAAAATGAACATGTAATAAGAATATTGAGGAAAATTCCATCAAGACATTCCATCGATTGATGGACGAAGTGGCTAAAAAAAAGCCCCTCTTTTTGACCCCCCCCTTTTACTAACGGCGGCATTATAAGTTACGCAGATTCCGAAAGTCAAGGGAAAAATAAGATCTAAAAAAGAATACTTTCTTTCCCCTGTGAAAGGGTGCAATAACCACAGAACAAAAAGTGGCCACCCGCCAGTT
>JAFGQD010000179.1 GCA_016935875.1 Deltaproteobacteria bacterium | reverse complement strand
TTCGGCGATTATTCCGTGAATCCTCTTTCCTTCATTTCCGCCGGATTTCTGAAAAGTGCCATGCCCGTCTTCATCTTCCGAAAATTCAATTTTCTGTAGAAATCTTCTTTTCCCGGTGATGCGTATAATATGACATTATATCCTGACAACCGTTCCAGAATATTCTTCATGATTATCGTTCCGATGCCTTTCCTCTGAAATTCAGGAATGACCGCGACATCATAGATGGCTCCCTGATAAACGCCGTCCGAGATTGCCCGGCCAAAACCAATCAACTGATCGGCATGATAGGCAAAAACGGTCGTATGACTGGCTTCAAACGCCTTTCTGTGTACCGCCGGTTTGTTGTATGTCATACCAACGCGTTTGAGCGTTTCTGAAACAGTATGCCAGTCTACTGCCGAACAGTCGCATGTAATGTCTATTTCCATCTTCAACCTCAATGTTATTGCAATTGTAATTGCCAAACGTCAGGATCACCCGCCGTCCCCAAAGCCAAACGGCGGGGAGGTCGGGTTTTACATGTGTTCGATTTATTCGGTTTGTACGACTTTGTCTTTTAATCCTGTTCTCGGTCTTTTGGGAATCTTTTTTTGCTTTCCGCTCCCGAACGCCACCCCCGCCACTAATTCATCATTCGTTCTCATAAGTTTATTTATCTCATCTTCCGCGTATAAGATATCGCATATCCACAACGTCTGGACATCTTTGCCGTGGGCCGCAAGAAGCATGTTTTGAATGCAGGCCCCGATGGACAGTATATCGGCCTTCCACCGGTTTGTATTATAATCCGGTTCTCTTCTTGGATATTGGTTATACACCAGAAGAAAATCAGAACATTCCTCAATAGCTGTTATACTGATCGGGAGACTGCCGAAGTTCTTTGATTCGGCTCTCATTTCTTCCATCTTTTTTTTCAATACCGCGATAATCAGACTCTTATACTGTGGCCCACAGGCGATGAAATACCAGGGCTGTCGGTTTTTCGGAGAAGGGGCCCATAATCCCGATTCAAGGATCTCTCTCATATCGGCCGGAGGGATCTTCCGGCTCGTGAACCGTCTGTGACTTCTTCGTTCAGAAATTGCTTTTTACATATCCATTATTTTACGAGATTTTTTGCAATAATTCTATCGTTGTGCGGTTGCTATAAAGTAGAGTAGGGCGCCATTCTCAGAAGGGATGGTTTCGTAAGTCAAACCATGTCCTTCGCATATTTTTCGAAACTCCTCTTCTGAATATAATGTGCCCCTGATCGTGCTATGAACCTTGTTTCGTTCCGGCACGGGAACACTGCAAATAAGCAAAGCGGTTGGAACTGCGACTCGTTTAACCTCCTGAAGGAACCTATGAATGTCGTTGAAAAAATTGAGCGAGAGGATGCATAGAACGAGATCAAAACTGTCATCATCGAAGGGGAGATCATCCGCACTGGTCACATAGAACTCGGCATCTTTAAATCCAGCAGTCCGGAAATTCTTCACGGCTTTTCTCAGGAGACCCGGGCTGATGTCGGTACCGGTATAGTGGTTATCATTTGGCAGGAAATTGACGGCACTGCCACTGCCTGTGGCTAATTCGAGAACGCGCTTCTCATGCACGCCCAACAGCTCTTTTCCGAGGATTTCATAATGCCGGTTCATATCTCCGCCAAATTTTTGGGGAAAGATAGATTTCTCCATGATGAAATCATATAAAAACGAAAAGGCGTCTCCAAGCCAAGGCTTAAATTTCAAAAGACTGCCTCCATCTTCGACAATAAAGTGCACCCCTTTCTTGTTACTGACCGTAATTCCTTTTTTAAGCATTTTGTACTCCTGCATGTCACCGGCATCACGGGCGCTCCGCTGATTTCGTGTCAACAATGAAGTGTCGAATAAGACTTCAAGTCACTTCAGCTCTTGCACTCCGTCTCGATGCGGTTATTGTTTTAAAAAACTTCAGATGTACCATGTATTGTATCTTCAACATATCAGACATCCAGGCCATGATCTTTCCCTTGAATGAGAAATTGTTCTTTAGGTTATGAAACATCGCATATTGATTCAACAGCTTTATTCGACTATCCCATGATTCAAGTATCTTTGCGTCTTTTATCCCCCATTTTAAAAAGGATTTCTCATCCATTCCACTGGCCTTTATCACCATTCTATTGGCCATATTGATTCCTGTCGGAGAACTTGCGTCAAAGAGGATTTCCCCTTCGGGAAATACGTCCAACAGATGCGCAAAAATTTTCTTGAGCTGTTGCTCCTCAAAATAGTACAGGACTCCGGCCGCGATGAGCAACACATGCTCCTTATTTTTCACCTGGGCCATCCAATCCCGATGTAAAAAGGAGTCTTCAATCAATATCCGTCTTTCGTTTGCGGGAATGAGTTTTTTCCGTAAGGCAATGACATCCGGCAAGTCCAAGTCGTACCAAAGAATCCGGCCGTTATCGATGCGATCAAATGTCGTATCCAATCCGCACCCGATATTAACGATAGTTGCCGTTGGATGCTTTTGAATAAAAAGCCTCGTCATTGAATCAACGTGATAACTCCGGGCGATCCATCCGAGTTGACTGATAACACTGAGGCTTTTTTCTATTTCAGCGAAATCGTAGTCGATCTTCTGGATAATCTGAACAGCGGTCTTATCAATCAACAACGGCTTCGGCTTTTTCGTTTCAACCACGCGGCCCCATAACGGAAGTACCAATGTCTTTTGAATGTTCCCAAGATTGGTGGATACTTTATCGTTCATTTATTTCTCCCGTGTATCTCACTTCAATCCTTTCTCTCAGCGATCTTCTTCAATCTTCCGCTGGAGAATTTTGTTATATTCTCGTAGAACTTCTTTCGAAACCAGGGGATTTTTGTCAATGCCATCATGATGGGGTTGGCAATCCACATCTTGAGCTCTTTCTGTGGAAAATCGTACTTGCCATGCTTCTTAAAGTATCTGTGATCTGCCTGCCAGATCATGCGGAGCCTGCCCCAGATATCGTCTCTGAAAATCTTGTGTCCCCCGACACCGAGGAAGTTCTGCGGTCTGACATATTCGTTTTCAGCAAAACTGACCAGGCGCTCCGCGAAACTCTGCAACAGGGCGTCGAGAGCGGCCGAGTTCTCAGTCTCATCGGTGACGATATCTGCGTGATTGGCATCCTGCCGCGTGGTTGAAGAGGCTTCGAGAATCTGGATAAGATTCGGCGTGCGACTCAAAGGTCCTGAGATGATGTACCCCAATTGCCTGCCGACCAGGGAGGGGGTGTGGTTCCAGAAGAAGGCGCGATCATAGAATTCCTTCCACTTCGAGGATAAGTAGGGACCCCTCACTTCTCCTGCAAATACAATGATATCTGCCGTTCTCACGCGATTGTTGTAGAAGTCGGTAAACCCGTCTTTCTGAACGCATGTGTAGTCGTAACCGCATCGCATGCAGCCCAGGCAGCCGCCTTTGATGTCGATATCGCGAAGGTCGATTACCTCGATCTCCTCCGCAAAAGACTGCTTGAATCTGTCAATCATTTTTCCCAGGTTTGAAGTTCCGTCATACGCATCCGTAAGGACGACCGCTTTTTTGCCCTTTGTGACGATCTTTTTCTCCGGAGGCGAGGGCTCATAGACGAAATGTGGGACTGTTCGCGGCGTGAAAAGGCGGGCAGTGGTAAACCCCTTCTCAATTGCCTCGAAGAAGTTCTCCGCAAAGATTGTGAGGTCTCGCCGTCTGTCCTTGTCAGTCAGGTCCTGCAGATACAGAGAGAGTCCGTCCGCATAGATCATATTAAGATCCTCACACACGGATCTCATATAGTTGTGAGCCGTGTGGTCGAAGAAGTGAATCGACGTGGTGAGAACCGCCGCATACTTTCCTTTGAAGGCGTCTTCCACGCCTCTTTCGGAAATCAGTTCAACGAACCGCATATACTGAGAAGGTGCGGCAAGAACAAAGACGCCGAACAACCACAAGACACCATCTGAAAACCTGACTTCCTCGACGATTTCCCGAAAGGTCTTCTCAT
>JAFGQD010000178.1 GCA_016935875.1 Deltaproteobacteria bacterium | reverse complement strand
TTGTCCATGTATTCATGGAACATCCGGAGAGCTTTCATGGGGGATATATCTGTATTGTTCTTACTCAATTCCTCTGTCTTCTTTCCCATAACCGTAATGGAAGAAGGAACTATATCTATGTTCGAACTTTCGCACACCGGGCAGGTGACAAGTTTTTTCTTTTTCTGTTCCTCGAAGGCTGTTCTGTCGTTGAACCACCCTTCAAATATATGATCCTTTTCACATTTTAGATCGTAGATTATCACCCTATCCACTCCTTTTGTGTAATAATACCTTATCTCAATATCATGAACTTTGGCCTGAAACAAGCTTTGACGCTCTATTAGAGAATATTACGGCATTTTTCATTTTTTTATGGACATTTGGGGGTAAATTATATAGTCAAGGGCCTTGTCGGGATGTGGCCCAGTCTGGTAGGGCACTGCGTTCGGGACGCAGGGGTCGCGCGTTCAAATCGCGCCATCCCGACCATTATTACAGTCTTATCTTTTTATCCAACAGCCCCCGCCATGGAAAAGATTGGGAGATACAGGGCTATTATCATTCCTCCCACAACCCCGCCCAGAAACACCATCATTATAGGTTCAAGCAGTGTTGTCAATGCGTTGACTGCCGCATCAACCTCGGAATCATAAAAATCAGCGATCTTTTCCAGCATGGTATCGAGGGCGCCGGTGTTCTCGCCGACGGATATCATGGAAACAACCATGGAAGGGAATATGCCCGATTCCGACAGAGGTTCCGCTATTGTCTTACCCTCGCTTATGCTTTTTCTGGTCTCCATCAGGGCATTCTCGACGACCTTGTTTCCCGCTGTCTTGCTTACGATCTCTAGCCCGTCGAGGATGGGGACGCCGCTGGTCATCATGGTGGAGAGGGTTCTTGAAAATTTTGCCACGGCAACCTTTTTGAGCAGCATACCAAAGACAGGCAATTTGAGTGTCGTACGGTCTATCCGGAGTCTTCCGCCTTCAGTCTTGTAATATCTTCTGAAAATGAATACGGCCAAGATCATAGAACCTATTATGTATAATATGTAATTCTGGACGAAACGGCTTGCGTCTACAAGAAACTGGGTGGGGCCCGGCAGTGCCGATCCCATGTTTGAAAACATCTCCTCAAAGACGGGGACTACCTTGTACAGGAGCAGAATAACGACCGCTATGGCAACCACGAGAACGACGATCGGGTAGGTCATGGCTCCCTTGACCTTTCTTTTCAGTTCCATCGCCTTTTCCATGTATGCAGACAGACGGTTGAGGATGACGTCCAGGATGCCGCCCGCCTCACCGGCAGCGACCAGATTTATAAAGAGATTGTCAAATATGTCAGGGTGTTTCTCCAGGGTGTCAGAGAGAGAGCTTCCCCCCTCGATGTCATCTTTTATAGATTTAATAATCTTTGCAAACGTCTTATTTTTCTCCTCTTCACCCAGCAGGTCCAGGCATTGGATGATGGGGAGTCCGGCATTGATCATTGTAGC
Organism: Deltaproteobacteria bacterium; assembly: GCA_016935875.1. Lineage (GTDB taxonomy): Bacteria > Desulfobacterota > Syntrophia > Syntrophales > UBA2210 > UBA2210. The sequence continues at coordinate 5,262 of JAFGQD010000178.1, read as the reverse complement.
GAACTGGCGTGCAAATACCACCACATCCTTTTCCTTGACCTTTTGTTTGAGAAAGGGGATGTTTTCAAAAAGATCTTTGGGTTTTTTCTTGATATTTCCGGGCCTGATGCGCTGGCGGCGCAACTGGATTCTTACGGCACTTTCATCGGGGGCCTCCATTTCACCCTTTTTGGTTTCCCCCTTCTTGGTCGTACCCTCCCACAGGTATACAGGCATGGTTACCCCCTTTTCACCTTCGATGTGTTCCGATTGAGAGTCATCTCATATAGAATAATACCCCCGGCTACGGATACATTCAGAGAGTCGATGGTGTCCGTCATGGGTATGGAGATCAGAAAATCACACTTTTTCTTGACCAGTGGCCGTATCCCTTTTCCCTCACTCCCCATTACGAGACCTGCGTGACTGCTGTAATCTGAATGGTGCAGGTTTTTCCCGCAGCCGACATCGGCACCATATATCCAGAACCCCTCTTCTTTTAGTCGGTCGATTGCCCTCGATAAGTTTACCACCATGACAATCGGAAGATGCAGGGCCGCCCCCGCCGAAGCTTTGATAACAGCAGGTGTGACCGATGCCGCGCGATCTTCCGGGATCACAAGACCGTTCACGCCAAAACAGAGGGCCGTTCGAATGAGTGAGCCGAGGTTCTGAGGATCCGTAATGCTGTCAAGGATGAGGATTAGAGAGCTTTCCCGGGATTTGCAATTGGTCAGAACAGTATCTATGCCGGCATACCGGAATTCCTCATATATACAGATAACGCCCTGATGCTGTCTGGTGCCGGCGGTCAGATTCAGATATTCCCTGTCTCTGTAGACTACCGGTATCCCCCGCTGGGTCGCAATTTTAAGAATTTCCCGGATGCCGCCCTGCTTTCCCTCTTTGAGCAGTACAATCTTTTCTATTTTTCCGTCGTTTCTCAGAGCCTCTGCAACCGGATGAACCCCATAGATTGCCTGCATGGTATTTCCTCTGATCGGGAAGCTGTGGATTGAAACAGCAGGGCTTTGGGAGACGCACGCCCTGATTTTTCTATCACGCAAGCCCCTTGGAGATTTCCTCACTGATCCTGTCCGCTGCAACTGCAGGATCATCAGCCAGTCTTATAGGCCTACCCACTACGATGTAATCCGCCCCCATTGAGATGGCATCCCTTGGAGTCAATACTCTTTTCTGATCGTCACCCGTCACGTTATTGTCCAACCGTATGCCCGGAGTTACGATGATAAAGTCTTTCCCGCATGCCTTTCGTATGGGGATTATATCCTGGGGGGATGCCACAACTCCGGAGACGCCTGCGTCCTTGGCCGACATCGCGAGTCTCAGAACGAGTTCTCTGGTGGAGCATCCGAATCCGATCCCTTCAAGATCCGAATCATCCAAACTTGTAAGGACAGTTACTGCAAGCAACACGGGAGGGTCAATACTCATGACTCTCGCAGTATTATTGACAGAATCGACAGCCCGCTCCATCATCTCCCTTCCTCCGAGCGCGTGTATGTTGAACATTGAAATCCCCAGTTTTACCGCGGCCTCGGCGGCCTTTGCGACGGTGTTCGGAATGTCATGAAACTTCAGATCGAGGAAGACATCTCCCCCCCTCTCTAATATACTTGAGACAATAGGGATTCCGAAACGGGTGAATGCCTCCTTCCCTACCTTGAACATCCCCACATGATCCTTTAAAAGGTCAACCCACCTTATAGCTTCGCCGATATCTTCTCCCAGATCAAGGGCGAATATCAGTTTATCGTGGCAGTTTTTATTCGGCGTTTGCATCTTCGATCACATTTGTATTCTCTGTAAGTTCGACGGGTTCGACATTTGCTGTTCGTGAACTGAGAATCTCAGGATGAGCGTATCGCACCCTCCCTTCCGCTATTTCTCTCAAAGCGGTAACGATTTCCCGATTGTCTTTCTTCTTGCTGAGGGGTTTCGATCCCCTGAGTAGCTGCTTTGCCCTTTGTGTAGTAAGATGTGTCAGCGCAAACCTGTTTTTTGCTTTCTCCAGAGAATCCTCTACGGTAACTCTTGCCATGCGTTATATACCTCCGGTTATTGAAGCTCCCCGCAACAAGTTGCGGGGAATCTCCGATTGTTAGGGAAAATGTTTATTTGTTATTCACTCGCTAACCCCGTCGCAAGCAGCGGTGTTAGCACTCGCTGTTCAATTCAATAAAAGTTGTTTATCCTGGCTTGCAGCCGGGACCTCCTGTTCTTCTCCGCCACATAGACAGATTTCATTATTATAACAGAATCGCTTATTATATCATTAAATATCACATAATCATACCATTCATTTTCCCGTATCTCCTCCATCGCCCTGGCGAAACGCATCTTAATAATGTCTTCTGTCTCGGAGCCGCGTTTTTTCAATCGCTCCCTCAGAATTTCTGCGGATGGAGGCATGATGAAGACGAACACACCTCCGGGATATTTTGCCTTTACATTCCGGGCTCCTTTCGTGTCGATATCCAGTATGACGTCATCACCCCTTTGGATCAGGGTTTCTATGTCTTTTTTCGATGTGCCGTAAAAATGACCGTAGATCTCTTCCCACTCCACAAATTCGCCATTCTCTATTCTTCTTTTGAAATCTTTTACGGATATAAAATGGTAATCTTCCCCATCTCTTTCACCTTTCCGTGGAGGACGCGTGGTGCAGGATACGGAAAAATGCAGATCGGGGAATCCATCCATGAGTCCCTTGCATATAGTGGTTTTACCGGCGCCTGAAGGAGCGGAAATGACAATAAGGAGTCCTTGTGTGTCTGTATGTTTCATGATATCCAAACCCTGATGGTTGTGCTGTCGTATTCTTACTCTCATTCGAAACCAGAAACGGTATGTTACTCAATATTCTGCACCTGTTCTCTGAGCTTTGCTAGCTCCGTCTTTATTTCTATTACATTGCCGGATATCGCAAGATCGCTACTTTTAGAACCTATCGTATTTATTTCCCTGTGCATCTCCTGAAAAAGGAAATCCATCTTCCTGCCTATGGCGATATCGCTGTTCAGCATATCGCCAAACTGTTGTATATGGCTTTCAAAGCGCACGATCTCTTCGGTTATGTCGCTCTTTTCAGTCATTATTGCGATTTCCTGGATTAGTCTTGATTCATCGTACTCCAGGCCCCCTGTCAGTTCCCGGACCCTTCCCGAAAGTCTTTCCTGATAATGCGTGACCATCTGAGGAATCCTTGATTTTAATTCTTTTATGTAGTTTTTGATTGTGTCGATACGTGCCATGAAATCCTCGTGTAAGATCCTTCCTTCAGCATCCTGCATAGATATAAGAGAATCGATGGAATCATCCAGTGCTCTGCTTATGGTGTCCCGTGCCTCTTCAGGATCGATCTCCACTTCGGAAACATGGACACTGCCCTTCAGTTTGACGAGCATATCCAGGGTTATCGGATCCCTGAGATTGAACTTTTCCTTCAAATCGGTCAGCATGGAATAATAGTTGCTGATGAGGGGAAGATTCGCCTCTAGTGTATCTCCACCGTTTGTATCGGGATCTGAATCTATCCTGATAGTTACCTCGATTCTTCCTCTTGAAATCCGTTCTCCCACCCTTTTCTTGATATTCATTTCAAGAGGGGTGAGGAAGGCAGGCAGCCGTATGCTGCTTTCAAGGTTTTTGTGATTAAGAGATTTGATTTCAACGATCAGTTTCTTTCCCGCAAAAACAGCCTCAGCACTTCCATAGCCTGTCATGCTTCTTATCATAGGTTCTTCTCCTCAGTCAGACAGGACAACGTGGTATCCTGTTTATGATGTGTTTGTCCCGACGAGTCGGGATTAGATGTTTTTTGCATCCTTTTCTCAGCCAGTTGCGCAGCATATCTCTCTCTTATATTGTTGCACATGGCTATCGTGTTCTCATCTGAATAATCAGGGTAGGTCCATTCAAGTCTCCGGAAGGTATGGTTTGTGAAGATGAGAGTCAGATCGGCATATATACCGACCCTGATATGGGGACGGTGCGTGTAGGCCTTTCCCGTGGCAAGAATCAGGTGGGCCCGGGATATGTACCCCGGATCTATATTGACAAGCCTGTTTCCGTCTTTCGTGAATGTATCTTCCATTTTGTTTGTAGTCAGTTTTATATCGGGGAGCGTATCGGGGGGAACGAGGGTTTCAAAAGAGATAAAACGTCTGAAAAGAGAAGGCCCCAATTCTCTCCTATAGTAATCGGTGTATTCAAAGGGTTTCAAGACGCTTATATAATCGATTTGTCCGAATTCCTCCGATAAGGCTGTTATAGCTTCATTCAGTAGATCTCTGTTCCCGGAAAATATGCTGGATATTATTTTGACCGGTTCGGGAAGGGCTGGTCTGCTCATAGTGCTTTTTTCAATTCATCCTGATAGACCGGAGCCGTACCCACCTTGCCAACAGCAATACCGGCTGCATGGTTGGCCAGAACAGAGGCTTCTTTCAATGTTGCCCCTGCCGCAACGCAGAGAGCAAATACACCTATTACCGTGTCGCCTGCACCTGTTACGTCGAAAACTTCTCTGGCGACAGTGGGGATATGCGTGACCCCGCCGTCATTCTCGAAGAGGCTCATTCCCTCCTCGCCCCTCGTTATCAGGACGGCCCCGAAATCGAATTCCCTGATAAGAGTCTTGCCTCCCTCTGTAATATCATCACTGTGCTCAAGTTCCATGCCGAGAGCACGCTCCGTTTCCTGGTGGTTGGGTGTTATCAGGTCGCACCCGCGGTAAAGGGAGAAATCGCTCTGTTTGGGATCGATACACAGGATTATCCCCCTTTCCGAGGTTAGTTCCCTTATTCCCTTGATGAGTTCTTTTGAAAAGACTCCCTTGTTGTAATCCGAGATAATCACTGCACCCAGATCGTCCTTCATCGATTCTATATATTCCATTATCCTCTGGAGACTGCCCCGGGCAACAGGGCTTTGATCTTCTCTGTCAAACCTCACCACCTGCTGGTTGTGCGCGATGATCCTTGTTTTTAATATGGTTGGGCGTTCATGCTCCACGATGACCCCTGCTGTATCTATCTCCATCTCTCTCAGCTTACTTATCAGCCATCTGCCCATGTCGTCCGATCCGACAATGCCGGAGACGGCGACTTTTCCTCCCATGGAGAATACGTTGTTCAGCACATTGGCACAACCGCCCAAGAGGAGATTTTCAGATGTGACCTTTACCACTGGTACCGGAGCCTCCGGTGAGATGCGGGACACCTTTCCCCAGATAAACTGGTCGACCATAATATCTCCGAC
>JAFGQD010000177.1 GCA_016935875.1 Deltaproteobacteria bacterium | reverse complement strand
TCGATATCTATGATCGACGTCTCAATATGGTACACTGCAAGGAGATGTACAAGGTCACCGACAGCGGATTTCAGAACCGATGCCACCAGTGCCTCCGGTTGTTCCGATTGCGCTGTTATAATATAGTCGATCAGGACATCGTCGAAAGAGTAAGGGATAAGCGGTTCAATCTCGTAGGGAAGGATCTGGTTGATCTTATTTCTGTTCTTAAAGGGGAGCCTGATATTTCGGAAGGAAAACCGGCTGACCGGTAGAGAAGTGACACATATGGTGCTCTTGAGGGTGTTGTTTTCAAGCAGCTTCTCTATTGCCTTATCTATCCCGCCTGCCTCAGCGATATCGATCACCGCCGAGTTGACAACATGGTATTCTCTGAGACCGGCGGCAACCTGGACCGCTTTTATGCTGTCTTCGCCTATGTCAAGACCAAGGATCTTTTCCGGCATCAGTCTACTTTCCAGGATAGTATCTGTACTGTTTTCTTTCCGCTGTTTCTCTTAACGACACTGCTGATCCTCTTGCTCATGTTGTTCAGGACCCCTGTAGATATGATGTTAAAGGTGTCGCTCTTCACGGATATCAATGCTGATGGTATGGTGATGCCGTCCATCCCCGGTACGTCATTATACCATGATGGATCGGACAGGTTGTTCTGTTCATCTTTTCTGAACTCCTCCATATTCGAAACCATTTCCCCGGTGATTTCGTCTGAAAGTGCCATCAGTACCAATCCGGGAGCTGTGTTTATATTGATTGTGCCCGTGCCGTACACCGTGAGATATTCCCTGATTCCGGGTGTCTCTCCGGTTCCGTAGTACAATGCTCTCGTAATGCCCTTTATCATAAGCAGCTCGTCGACACTGTCGAGCGGCCCGTTTTTGCATGAGTGGGGTGGGTCCAGATCCTCATAATACATATTTTCGGCACCGAAACCGGTTATTTCGTCGTCCTCATCTATCCAATCCTTTACCGCGTCTATGATATCTCCGGCCTGATGCTCATCGAGGTTGAATTCCGGGAGGGTCAGAAATCGTATAAGCACATCTTCGATGTCGCTGCTGTATCCACCGTCTTTGACCAGTTGATTGATAGGTATCTTACCAGATTCATCCGTAATATTCAGCATGAAATGTCCTTCATCGAAGAAAGCGGACGATCCCGCGGAGATAAGTTCCAGGTTTGCCCAATCTTCATTGAGGGAATCGAAGTTGTTTGAGTCTTCTATCAGGAATGTTTCACCCCCGTACAAACCGGATTTTGCGATATATAAGAGCTTGATCCCATCTCTCAGATTTGCCGCCTCGTATACTTCGGATCTCGATGACAGGTTGAGCTGCAGCGTGAGGGCAATGATGACGGCTATCATCAGGATTACAAGGATTAATGCCACGCCGCGATTGTTTGACAGGATTCTTCTCATTGATTTTCCGCCATTGGCAGGAACACCTTCGTCATGAATCGGTATGGATTGTCAATATCATCGGGATTTACAAATTCCAGATGAATTGAGATTATTGCCGGGACTCTGTTTTTATGGGTTTCCAACCCGGAATTCCACGAATCGTACTCTTCGCCCTTCGTGTCGTAAAACATATACGTTATAGAGCGCAGCCCTTCACACAGGATAAAGCCCTCGCCCTTAAAGAGGTCATCTTCATTCACATCACTGTCTTTAAACAAAGTGTCTTCTCTCATCAGAGTGGAACCTTCATTCTCTCCCTCCACGATATAGTAGCCGATCAAAGCGATGCCCGTAACATCTCCATAATCAGGATCCAGGTGGGCTGATGAAAAATAAGAAAGATTCATGAATCTTTCATTCTTGATCTCTCGCTCTTCCGAGATAAACCTGAAAGAATCACCATACCTGCAGACAGATTCCAGGTCGGCTATCATCCGTGTCATAGTGCTTCGGGCCATGCGATAGGTGTCGTTGCCGGACCTTGTGTTCTCAACAATCTTGAACGTTCCGATGTAGGCGGTATATACGGTGCCCATGACTATGGACAGGATAGATATGGCGATAAGTATTTCAACAAGTGTGAAGCCGCTTTTTCTGACTGCAACCATAGTGGGTCCTCGCAGAGTCCGGATATCAGAGCCACACTCAAGTGATTCGATTCGCAAAAAGAAACTAATAGGCGATACATCGGTAAAGGACGAGCCGGTAATCGTTGTTCAACGTCATTCGGCTGTTTGTTACCGTCAGCGCAATCTTCTTCAGGTTTTCAATCTCCGTTTCCGATACAGCCAGATTCCATGTATAATCGGGATAGTCATCCCCGAAATCGCCTTCTTCGGTATGTATGTCTCCCGGGGACATTGCTTCAATGTGCGCCATCCGGGATTGGGCAAGGAGGGGTGCCGTTGTTTCAAACCTTGACCTGCCGGTCATGGATATGCTCTGCGACTGCGATTGAAAAACCGCTGTGAGGGAGATTGCAAGGATGGCCATGGCCAGCATGACTTCAAGGAGCGTGAATCCACCGGAAACATGTTTACATGCGCACGGCATCATGTGTGTTCGAACATCCATATTTTATCCTTCATGTGCTCAACACCTTGTATCCTTAAGATTTCTATCATACGGTTTTGGATTTTTCAATACAGCCATTTATCCGTTGACAAGCGCACCTGTTCGGGTATTATGAGAAAGTGATTAAAATGTGTGGGTAACTGGTAAACATTCCTCAAGCCACCGGAAGCAAATCATGCTGATAAACTGAGCGGAAAATTCAGTGGTATTCTCTCAAAGCCAACCCTTTTGGATTCCGGTGACTGTCTAAGGGGATCAGGATGTTTCTCCGTTTAGGTGTGTAAAACGATGCCATGAAGACATTCAGAATTATCTTCCCCGGTCTCTTTGTTGCCCAGATTATAGCCACGCTTCAGGTCTACATCTCTGATATTGGTCTGTACCGATCCCTCGATGCGATAAAGAGCGCCGGCTATTTCACTGTTCCCAACCAGCATATAGCGTCAGGCCTGAGGGAGTTGTCCACAGCCTTCTTTGGCGGCATTTTCTTTACGCTCAGCGTGGGAGCAGGTATTTCACTCCTGACACTTCTGGCAGTATGGGTATGGGATCGTATTTTCTCGCGAAACAGATTGCTCTTGATCCCTTTCCTGATAGTGTGGATGTGGGTGCTTGCGAAGATAAACAACCCGGAGATATGCCCCATAGTAACTTCCTACTTCCTCGTCATACCCCCTATAGTCTTTGCGTCCACCATTAGGTGGATGTCCATGCGGGCCGGTGGAAAGACTCGGTTGGGCGAGATTGCCTGCACGGTACCACTTTTACTTATTGCATTGCTGTGGGCGTTTCAGATGGGAAGCAACCTGTTCCTGGATATCAGAGATACCCTGCTCCTTTCCAATTCGTTCGGCACAAAGATAAACGATCTCTACTATACATATACCCTGTATCCCGCGGAGGTATTCAAGACACAGGAACAGAAGATGCTCAAGACATACAGGCTGAGAAATGCCCGTAATACCTCTTCCTCAAAATCCCTGGAGAAAACATTGGAGGGTCAGGATTATCTGCATGTGGAAGGATATGCTGCTGCTGATCTGATAATAGAGAAAGAGGAAAACGGAGTTTTGATCTTTAAGAACAGAGGCAAAGCGATCCTTATGACCAGTCTTGAGGATTTTCTTCTCAAACCGTCAATCATGTTACAGGAGTTTTCGGCCAAGAGCGACAGGTACGCATTCTTCCGTCAGTTTACCTTCATCTCTATTCTCATCGGTTTTCCCATAATACTGTATATTGTAACATTTGCTCTGATTCATACGGTGTTGCGCCTTTTCCTCGATCCGAAAGGCTCGGTGATTATTACCTCTATTATCTGTTTTTCAATAGGCGTGGTGTTGCTCCTCCCGTTCTTTAACGACGGGAAGGACGTTAATGCAGGTAATCTGGACAGTGTGCTAGAGTCCGGGCATTGGCGGAATCGGGTTGCAGCCCTGAAAATTATACAGCAAAAAGGGCTTGATATTGCCGGTTTCGGAAACTATAGGCCGATGCTTACCTCTCAGCATGTGCCTGAGCGATACTGGCTGGCAGGTGCTCTCGGTGTCAGCAGAAGACCCGAGACCTACAGGGATATATTAGGTCTTCTGGACGATGCTTCCCCCAACGTAGTCTGCAAGGCATTTGATGCACTGGGTAGAAGGGGAGACAAGAGTATTGTAGGTGAGATTATGAAGAGAATAGAAACGTCGGATCATTGGTACGAACAGTGGTACGCCTATAAGGCACTGAGGACTCTTGGGTGGAATCAGACAAAATCGGGATAAAGCTACTGGTTATAATCATTGCGGTAGTTGCTTGCATAGAAGCTGTCACGAGATGTATGCTTCTGATGGAGCAGTACCCTCCGATGATTATCATGGGCGTCGCGCGCATCACCGGGGTTGTTCTGATTGTACTGATTGTGCTTGTATGGGGAAGGGGCTTATCCTCCATAGGACTGTCACCTCCTCACATAATGCTGGGGGTAAAAAAGGGGTTGATATGGTCGGCCATTCTGGGGGCGGTTACACTCCTTGTTTTTGTGGCGTTGTATGTCGCCGGGGTTGATCCTCTGGCATGTATACATGCGGATCTGCCGTCAGAACGTAAAGATATCCTCCTCTTTTTTGTTGTGGGGGCTATCGTAGCTCCCATGGCGGAAGAGGTCTTTTTCCGGGGGGTACTGTATGGGTTTTTCAGGAGATGGGGTGTGTTTGTGGCCGTTGTCATAAGCACGCTGCTGTTTGTTATTGTTCATCCGATCGGTTCCGGTATCCCATGGCCACAGATTTTTGGGGGTATACTTTTTGCGGTAGCATACGAGACGGCTGGAAGCCTTGCAGCCCCTGTTATCATTCATATCCTGGGAAATCTGGCTATCTTTACCCTGTCGCTCATATCTTTGGCTTCATAAAAGATCCGGCCTGTGTATCGTAAGGAATCT
>JAFGQD010000028.1 GCA_016935875.1 Deltaproteobacteria bacterium | reverse complement strand
TCCTGCAGATTGCAAATCTTGATCGGTGACAGGCGCGGGAAATCATTATCCCCCAAAGGCCACCAAGATGCGACTTCACTATCTCTGGAGTGGCTCCTGGCAGGATTATGTTGGAATACGATCAATCTGTTCATAATGGCATACAAAATCCCTCCCGAATGCCATTGATGTTTTTTCTCTCATCTGGTACAGGTGGAACTCAATACCTTGGATTATTTGACGGCCGTGCATATGAGAATAAAACTAATCTGTCTGTCTATATTCTTCCTGGCGGGTTGCGCTGTGATAGCGCCGGAGAGGGGAGAGATCACACCCCTTGTCCCGGTTCATCCGAGCGAATTGCGCACCCTGGAGGATGACCTTGACCAGCCGTCACTGGAACTCGCGATTTACAGAAGTATTCAGTATTATAATCGATTGCCCGAGACACGGGAATTTCTGTTCGGAGAGCGTGTATGCACAGCGGGAGAGTTGAAGGAGTCCCTTCGCGAGTTTCTGAAGATTATCAGGATGCCGGTTTCAAACAGCGACAGGACGGAGATAATCAAACAGACCTTTGACATATACAAAAGCATTGGTAAACACAACGGAGAGATCCTGTTCACCGGATATTATGAGCCGATCCTTGCCGGGTCATTTGACAGGACGCCGGAGTATCGGTATCCAATCTACCGTACACCAGACGACCATGTGGTGATCGACCTTGGACAGTTCAGAGAAAAATACAGCGGGGAGCGCATCATTGCGCGAATTGAGGATGGCAGAGCCGTCCCCTACTATACGCGCGGGGACATAGACATAAACGGATCTCTTGAAGGGAGAGGGCTTGAGATCCTCTGGCTTTCCGATCCCGTTGATCTCTTTTTCCTGCAGATTCAGGGGTCCGGAGTAGTGAGCCTTCCCGGTGGCGATCTTGTTCAGGTGAGTTATGCTCAGTGTAACGGTCATCCCTATCAGAGTGTGGGCAGACTCCTTGTGGAACAGGGGAAGATGTCCATAGAAGAGGTGTCTCTCAAGGGCATCAAGAGATACCTGAGGGAACATCCTGAAGAAATGCTTGATATATTGAGCTGTAACGAGAGTTATGTATTTTTCCGAATCGTTGAAGAGGGACCCGTAGGGAGTCTTAATGTGCCGGTGACACCGGGCAGATCGATAGCCACGGATGCGGGTATATTCCCCAAGGGCGCCCTCGCTTTTATCAGGGTAAAAAAACCTGTTATAGACGAAGGAGGCAATATTGTGTCATGGGAGCCCTTTTCCCGCTTTGTTCTCAATCAGGATGCCGGGGGGGCGATCAAAGGCCCGGCAAGGGTGGACCTGTTCTGTGGAAGGGGAAATAACGCGGAGATTATGGCCGGGCATCTGAAAGAGGAAGGGGTCCTGTATTTTCTTATAAAAAAGAAAGAGTAACTGTTCAGGCAGGTAGACTGCAGGCCTTTAGCATACAGTCGAAACAACCTGTATAGTTATCTGCTTTTGTTTATAAAGCAACGTGGACCTTCTTCATAATAATCATTTGAGTATGCACAGACCCTTCCTCAGTGACAAAATCTTTTATATCGGTTTCCTATAGTTTTTTGCTTGATTGTTGATTTTCATTATGTTAGAGCTACCATCAGTGATTCCCGTTGTTGAACAGCGTCTGTTTTCAATCATTCTGCTCATAGTCCTTCTGGGAGATTTGACGTCGTTGTCGATGAGTGGGGTCTGAATGCATTGCCGGAAAAGGATGTCTCAGACACCGGGTTTATAGAAACAAAACAATAATAATGGAGAGGGGGAGATGAGATATGACGAAAGCTGAATTGGTAGCAGCCATCGCAGGGGATGCGGGGATAACAAAGGCGCAGGCCGCCAAAGCCTTGGATTCTTACATTGACAATGTAACTGCGGAGCTCAAGAAAAACGGTAAGCTCGGTCTCGTGGGTTTCGGCACACTTTCGGTAGTAAAGAGGAAAGCACGGACGGGTCGGAATCCCCAGACAGGAGAGACGATTCAGATCAAGGCAAAAAAGGTTATTAAGTTCAAAGCGGGCAAATCCCTTGCTGAAAAGGTTTAATAGAAATTAGAGATCATGCTGGCCCTTGATCTTGGATCAGGGGCCATTTTTTTATCCATTGTTCCTGCCTTCATCTTTCTCTCCAGATTGCGATACCCTTTATACTATGAATACAATACCCATGAATATCGATGGTTCGTTGTGCCGGCTTCCGTTGGATATCCACAATTTGTTAAGGGATGTCGGTGTCTGTGCGGGAAGGATGGGTTTTAAAGCGTATGTCGTGGGCGGACTTGTCCGCGACCTGTTTCTGCGGCGTGACACCCTCGATATTGATGTGGTTATTGAGGGAGACGGCATCGCCTTTGCATCCAGATTTTCGGATGACCATGGCGCGCGTCTTCTCACATACGAAAAGTTTGGAACAGCAAATATTGCGTTGCCCGATGGCTTAAAGATCGATGTGGCGACGGCAAGAACCGAGACCTATGAACGGCCTGCCGCACTTCCCCTTGTGAGCCCCGGCTCCATAAAGGACGACATGTTCAGGCGGGATTTTTCCATCAACACACTCGTGGTTGCCCTGAACCCTGAACGGTTTGGAGATTTGCTTGACTTCTTTCATGCAAGGGATGATATAAGAAAGAAATTGATACGGGTACTGCATGACAGAAGTTTTATCGATGATCCCACGAGGATCTTCCGGGCTGTCAGATTCGAGAAGAGGTTTGATTTCAGGATTGATGACATTACGGATAAACTCATCAGGGATGCCGTCTCTGCCGGTTTTATCGAAAGGCTGTCCGGGTTCAGGATTTCTTCGGAGCTGAGGATTATCTTAAAAGAAGAAAACCCGGTACCACCTGTAATGCGTCTCGATGAACTTGGCGTGCTTTCCGCTGTTGTCAGAAGAGGGGAGAAGCACAAAGAGTTGAAAAACATGTTGCACAGGATAAATGAAATAAAACTGATGGTTTGACACAGGGCTTTCTTTTTGGTAATTACGCACGCGCGCTGTTCATGGGCTGAAGGTTCAACGGTTTTTGAAACCCAAGACCCGAAACACTAAAACCTGATACTTTTTGAGGCAATGCTATGAAGAAACGAATCTTGAGTGGTATGCGCCCTACCGGAAGACTGCATCTGGGCAATCTTCACGGGGCGCTCGCTAACTGGGTGGACATCCAGAATAAGGACATATATGATTGTTTTTACTTTGTCGCCGACTGGCACGCGCTGACAAGTGACTATAAAAACACAGATTTGATAAAGGCAAACTCCCTGGATATGGTTATTGACTGGTTGAGTGTGGGGTTGGATCCCGCCAAGAGTACCCTGTTTATCCAGTCGGAGGTAAAGGAACATGCCGAACTGTTCCTCATACTTTCCATGATTACACCTCTGTCATGGCTGGAGAGGAATCCGACCTATAAGGAAATGAAAGAGGAACTATCAGACAGGGATATATCGACGTTCGGTTTTCTTGGATATCCCGTTCTCCAGGCTGCGGACATAATAATGTACAAGGCCTATGGAGTTCCCGTCGGGGTGGATCAGCTTCCACATGTGGAACTCACGAGGGAGATAGCGAGGAGGTTTAACTTTTTATTCAAAGATATATTCCCGGTTCCTGAACCACTGTTGACGGAAGTACCCAAGCTCCTCGGGCTTGATGGAAGGAAGATGAGCAAATCGTATGATAATTCCATCTACCTTCGCGACAGAGGAGACGTGCTGAGAGAAAAGGTTTCTTCCATGTTTACTGATCCGCAGAGGATGAGAAGAAAAGATCCGGGAAGACCGGATATCTGCAACGCCTTCGCGTTTCATCATATATATTCACCCTCTTCAGAGGTGGACGAGATATCAGATGGATGCAAAAAGGCCGGTATAGGATGTGTTGAATGTAAAAAGCGTCTCGCGCAGCGGATATCGGATAGTATGGCACCCATACACGAACGGCAGGATTATTACCTGAGTCACCTGGAGGAGGTGAGGGGTATAATGGCCGATGGAGTCCGGGAGGCATCAAAAATAGCGAGTCTCACCATGGAACAGGTACGGGAAGCCGTGAAGATATGACGTCCACAGCTTATGAAATCAAGCTGGATATATTTGAAGGTCCTCTGGACCTACTGCTCTATCTGATCAAAAAGAACGAAGTCGACATATATGATATTCCCATTGCCCTCATAACCAGGCAGTACATCGAATATATCGATGCGATGAAAACGCTCAATCTTGACCTTGCCGGGGAATATCTGGTACTCGCCGCTACTCTGACACACATCAAATCGAGAATGCTCCTGCCTGTCAGCGAGGAAGAAGATGAGGAAGAAGAGGATCCTCGGGAAGAGCTCGTCAGACAACTTCTGGAGTATAAGGCATTCAAGGAAGCGGCACTGGGTCTAGACAGAATGAAGATTCTTGGCCGTGATGTATTTGGCAGGGATTATGCCGGGGATGAGTTTGAAGGAGACGCGCAGACCATCGGTGAGATTGGGATATTTGAGCTTGTCGAGGCATTCCGTAGAATGAGTTTCGATACCGGGCAGAAAGAGTTGATGGAGATAGATATCGAAAAAATATCACTTTCCGACAGGATAAATGATATAGTGGATGAACTGGAGAAAAAGGGCGAGTGTACCTTTACCGATCTTCTTGGAGAATCGAGCAACCGCAGGAGGTTGATATATACTTTCCTGGCCATTCTGGAACTTATGAAACTTAGAATAGTCAAAGCATACCAGTCGGTTCCGTACGGTACCATACGGATATGCCTTGCGGGGGAATAGATGGATAACCTAAAGGCTGTAATTGAAACCCTTATCTTTGTTTCCGATACACCCATAACGGAGGCCAGAATAAAGGTGATTCTGCAGGATATAAAGGAAAAGGAGATATCTTCCGCTATTCATAGTCTCATACGGGAATATGAAGAAAGAGATGGAGGTATATTCCTGAGAGAGATCGCCGGTGGGTACCAGTTCAGGACTGGTGAGACCACGGCCCCTTGGGTGCAGAAGCTGAGAGGACAAAAGCCGGGGACCTTGAGCCCGGCCGCTATGGAGACGCTTGCCGTGGTTGCCTACAGGCAGCCAGTTATGAAATCCGAGATAGAAAAGGTGAGGGGAGTGGATGTAAGCGGCAGCCTGAGGGGATTGCTGGAAAAAAATCTTGTACGAATGATGGGAAGAAAGAACGTGCCGGGCAGACCCATTATATATGGAACGACGAGGAAATTTCTTGAGACATTCGGTCTTAATACCCTTTCAGATCTGCCTACGCTGAGGGAATTCAAAGAGTTGGAAGGTTGATACCGTGGAAGAGCGTCTTCAAAAGATAATAGCCAGGTGCGGCATAGCGTCCCGACGTGCGGCGGAGCAGATGATGCGGGATGGCCGGGTCAGCGTAAATGGCAAGATCATAACACAGCCGGGGATGAAGGCCGATGATACGCGCGATGAGATACGCGTTGACGGGGGACTTATTTCCAGAGATGCGGTAAGCAGGATATATCTGATATTGAACAAACCGAAGGGGTATGTTGTCACTCTGGACGATCCGCAGAACAGACCGATTGTCTCCGACCTGTTACGGGATGTTCCCGAGAGGGTATTCCCTGTCGGGAGACTTGATTATGATTCGGAAGGATTGCTTTTGATGACCAATGACGGCGAGTTTTCATACAGGGTGCAGCACCCGCTATTCAAGGTACCCAAGACCTATATGGTAAAAGTCAGAGGTAATCTTACGAATAGTGATGTTGAGGCCATCAAAAAGGGCGCCATGCTGGAGGATGGCAGCTTTAAACCGATCTGTGCGACCATGGAAAAGAGCAACAGGAAAAGCTGCTGGATAGAGTTGACAATATTGGAGGGGAGAAACAGAATTATACGGAGATTTTTCGATTCGATAGGTCATCCGGTAGCGAGGCTGATAAGAACCTCCATTGGCAATCTCGGGCTCGGAGAACTTGAGACAGGAGAATACAGGTATATGCAAAAAAATGAAATAAAGAGCCTGGTTGATCTTTCAGGGGTGCGGGATAAAAAGAGATCTGTCTTAAAAACATGAAAACTATGAAAATTATCTTGACTTTAATAATAAAATACATAATATCTGGAAGAAATCCTCTACCAAGGGTGTAGAGTGGGTTTAATCTTATCTTGACAAGTCGATAGGGGGTCTTATGAATAAATCGGAATTAATAGATGCCTTGAGCAAAAAAGAGGGCCTGACGGAAAAACAGGCTGCAGATGTCGTCAACCTGATCTTTAAGGGGTTTGGCAATCAGCTCAAGAGTGGTGGTAGAATAGAGATCAGGGGATTCGGGAGTTTTGTTGTAAGGGACTACGATTCATACACCGGAAGAAATCCCAAGACGGGAGAGACTATACATGTGGATCCCAAGAAACTTCCCTTCTTCAAGGTAGGTAAAGAGCTCAAGGAAAGGGTAAATTCCGGAAAGTAAATAGAGCGATATCTTTATCTTTCGTACACAAATCCGGGAAATCAAGCCGCAGGCTTATATTCCAATCGAGAGGGGGGTGTAATGCCCCTCTTTTTGATTTTGAGGGCCCGAAGATATTGTCATAAGGTGTCGGCATCTACATTTCTCCAGATCCTTCCTTC
>JAFGQD010000176.1 GCA_016935875.1 Deltaproteobacteria bacterium | reverse complement strand
GAGAAAGGATTTCGCATCAGGGTGATACAGGCAGGTGGGATGAAACTGTATGAATCCCATATTGGCAATCTCGGCACCGGCCCTGTAGGCCATTGCTACGCCGTCACCCGTGGCAATATCGGGATTGGTGGTAATCAGATAAACTTTTCCCGACCCTCCAGTGGCGAGCATGACAAATTTCGCCCTGAAGGTATGAACGATGTTTTTGTCCACGTCAAAGACATATGCCCCGAGACACCGGTCTCCTTCCTCTTTATGGCCGTCAAGTTTCGACCTGCAGATAAGGTCTATTGAAAAGAAGTTTTCATAGATTGTAATGTTTTTCTGTAAGGCGGCTTTTTCGATCAGTGCCCGTTCTATCTCTCTGCCGGTGAGGTCCTCAGCGTGAAGGACCCTCCTGCGGCTGTGCCCTCCCTCTCTCCCGAGGTCATAGGCGCCTGATGTGTTGTCTTCTTCCTTCGTGAAGTTCACGCCCCATTCGATAAGTTCCTTTATCCTTTCGGGCCCTTCCGTTACGACGAATCTCACCACGTCTTCCTTGCACAGTCCTGCACCGCTTTTCAGTGTATCTGTTATGTGAGATTCGAAGCTGTCATCATTGTCGGTAACGGCGGCGATTCCTCCCTGTGCATAGTTCGTATTCGATTCAACCTTGCTTTTCTTTGTAACGATCGCGACACTTCCAAGTTCCGCTGCCTTTATGGCGAAGGACAGCCCCGCGATACCGCTGCCCAGCACAAGGAAATCATATTCTTTCTCCATCCTTATAACCCCGGTTTTGTATTTACAAATAAACAACTTTCCTATATATCCCTTCGTTACCAAGTTTCAAGTTCTAAATCAAGACATGTCCATATTAAATCAGAGACACGTTTTCACGGAGGCAGGATGCTTGTATTAGGGATAGAATCTTCATGCGATGAGACCGCAGCATCGGTGGTTTCCGACGGCACAGAGGCGCTGTCCAACGTCATAGCATCACAGATAGATGTACACGGAAAGTACGGGGGTATTGTTCCCGAAATTGCATCCAGAAAACATATGGAGGCAATCATACCGGTGACACAGCAGGCCCTGGATGATGCCGGTGTGTCGATGGGCGATATAGAAGGAATCGCCGTGACGAGGGGCCCCGGTCTGGTGGGATCCCTCCTGGTCGGTCTTTCGACCGCAAAGGCGATGGCATTCGCGGCGGGTATTCCCTTTGTAGGCGTGAACCACATCGTGGGGCACATTGCCGCCATATTCCTCACCGGCAAGAGGCCCGACTTCCCATTCACCGCCCTGGTGGTCTCAGGTGGACATACACACATATATCTTGTCAGCGGGTTCGGAGATTTTACCATACTGGGACAGACGAGGGACGACGCTGCGGGAGAGGCCTTTGACAAGGCCGCCAGGATGCTGAACCTTGGATATCCCGGGGGGGTGGTCATAGACAGGCTGGCAAAAGAGGGAAACCCCGCGGCCGTAACCTTCCCGCGCGCGATGAAAGGGAGCGTTGATTTCAGTTTCAGCGGCCTGAAGACGGCGCTTCTAAACTACATAAAGGGCAGAAAAGAACCCATATCCAAAGACAACGTGCCGGATATAGTCGCAAGCTATCAGGAGGCTATCGTGGATGTACTGGTCGGGAAGACACTGAAGATCACCGAAGATATCTCCATACCGAGAGTGGTGGTATGTGGCGGAGTGGCCTCGAACAGCCGGCTGCGCGAGAGATTTTTCGAGGAGGGAGAAAGGATGGGGATCGAGATATTTATCCCTCCACCCGTTCTCTGCACCGACAACGCAGCGATGATTGCTGTTGCCGGCAACAGCCTCCTTTGCGACGGCAGAAGAGATGGCCTCGACCTCAACGCGGTGTCCAGATGGCCGCTCGATTGACCGAAACAGACTCTCAGAATAACGTCCGAATCAAGCGGAACCGAAGTTTGCCGTGAAAGGAAAACCATTCCTTTCGGAACACGGTATCAGTGGCAGGTAATCGGAAGATGGAATCTCCCCTGAAAATCCTCAAAAGATATCATATACACCCGGTAAAACGCCTGGGACAATCGTTCCTTGTGGATAACAACATAACCTCCCGGATTGTGGATGCCTCAAAGATCGATGAAGGTGACACGGTAGTCGAGATCGGGGCGGGGCTGGGCGCCATGACTGCGATGATCGCAATCACGGTAAAAAAGGTCGTCGCTCTCGAAATTGACCCGAAACTTGTGGCTGTCTTGGGTGAAGAGTTGAAGGATATATCAAACGTCGAGATAATCCACGCTGACGTCCTTCGTTACGATTTTTCAGCACCCGCCTGTGGTGGAATAAGAATAAAGGTCATCGGCAACATTCCCTACAACGTATCATCACAGATCCTCTTTCGCCTTATTGAATTCAGAGAGCACATATCCTCGGCAACGCTGATGTTTCAGAAGGAGGTCGCGGACAGGATCACGGCCCCCCCCGGAACAAAAGAATACGGGATACTCTCCGTGATCATATCCATGTATGCTGCACCCTCGAAGATCATGACTGTACCAGCCACCTGTTTCTACCCCAGGCCGAAGGTGGACTCTGTTGTCCTGAAAATGGACATGCGCGAAGGGCCGCTGTATCCGCTTGAGAATCATGATATCTTCATCGAAACGGTGAAGACGGCCTTTTCGAAGAGGAGAAAGACACTTGCCAATAACCTGAAGGATATGGATAGATTGCGTTCAAAGGGCGTGGATGTTTCCGCCCTGCTTGACGAAGCCGGAATAGATGGTCGGAGGAGGGGAGAGACTCTGACAGTGGAAGAGTTCGGCAGACTAAGCAATACCATCAACCACTCAAGGTGCAGTCAATGACAGCATGTCTAACTTGCAGACAATCTTATCCTGTAAATATTTCTTGCATTGATTTATTAGTGCATCGCGTCGTGAGCGTTCATTTCCCGTCTCTTTGACGCCCCTATGTAGAGGAGGGTGGCGTCCACTCTGTTTCTGGAACCCAGCTTCTCAAATATGTTTCTTACATGGGTCTTCACTGTCTTGGTGCTGATAAAGAGACGCTCTGCTATCTCATCGTTCGTGAGGCTTATGGATACAAGCTCCAACAGTTGCCGCTCCCGCTTCGTGAGAAGTGACAGTTTGTCCGTATCTTCCGGCGACGGCGATTTGAGTTCCTCCTCGGCCTCGCTGTAGTAACGCGAGAATTCATCAAACACCCGGCTGATGAGCTTCGAATCCATCCAGATCTCTCCTGCCGCGACTACCCTCACGCATTTTGTTATGAATTCGCACGAGATCTCACCTTTGACGAAGTAGCCCCTGATGCCTTCTTTCACCATGCGGAATACTTCCTCCTCCGCGTACCGCTCACCCATGACCACCACTCTGGTCTCAGGTAGCTTCGTCTTCAGGTTTATGAGCGTTTCCAAGTTCGAGGCCGCCACCTTTTTAAGAATGTTGAAGCTGACAAGGATCAGATCGACCCGCCCTTCGGTTTCGAAGATGAGCTCCGGGGGCCCCTCAATATTATCGAATACATCCGCGATCTCAATATCGGAAGTAGCTGCTATGGTTTCTTTCAGACTCTTCACGAAGGCACGGTCTTCGTCAAAAACGACGAGCCTTATCCTGCGTCCGTCGGTCTTTTGCTCTTTTTCCATAAGAATCTCCCCTATCTGATGACATGATCCTGATTTGATAAAGCCAAATTATGTCCCTGAAAATGCAATACCGTAACGGTTCGTCCGTTGTGTTCCCCACACGGGAGGCGCACTGTTCATCTTCCCGCCGCCCTAGTTCTTTACGCCGATCTCCTCCATATGACAGCGCGACACCCCTTCAAATACCTTGGCAACGAACGCGCCGTCTATCCACATTTCGCCGGTCAATACAAGCCGTATGCATTTTGTGATAAGGCCCGTCGGTGTTCCCCTGAGGAAGAAGCCCCGTATTCCCTCGTTTATCATACGGAACATCTCTTCATCCGAGTATCGCTCACCCATCACTACAAGCCTGGTTTCCGGCATTTTTTCTCTCAATTTCAGAAGAGCATCGGCATCGATTGCCGCCGCCTCCTTGAGGAGGTCAAAGCCGACGAGGATGACGTCGGGCACCTTTTCAATGTGTTTTATAAGAGCCGCTGCGCTCGGCAAGTCCACACGTGCGTCAATAATCCTCAACCCGGGATCACCTTCCACGGCATCTTTGATCTGGGCCAGGAATTTTCCTTCTTTTTCGAGAATAACAACACCTATTATGTGCTCTTCGATCTTTTGTTCTTTTTCCATATGAATCTCCCCAATTACAGTAAACTGTGGATTATCAAGCTTCCATATCCTATCCGGGACATATCCGCACATAGCATGGGTAGTCCCTGTTTTCTTTCCTATTCACCCAGGAACAGATGAGCGAACACTTTTGCGTTTCCAATCATGTTCGATATAATGCAGTGTTCGTTCGGCTGGTGCGCCGTTCTGCCAAGCCTGCTCCACACCGCGGCCGGGTATCCTTCCTTCCTGAGAGGAGCCGCCACGGTACCACCCCCGATCCCTGCAGGAAGAGCATCCACGCCATAGACATCCCTTACTGCCTTTCTCAGCGCGTTTACAACCGGCGCGTCACTGTCCGTGGGAGGTGGGGCCTCCACGATTTGTACCGGCACAATGTCTATAAAAACATCAAATGCATTCTCCACAGAGTCGGCCATGGCACGCATCTGTGTCATGACCTCCACCAGACTGTAGTCGGGGAGTATACGGCAGTCAAGATAAAAAACATCCTCCCCCGGTATGGTGTTTACGTTGGGAACGTTGGCGTCCTTTTTCGTGGGTTCAAAGGTACTCATCGGCGGACTGTAGAGCGGATCAATCCTGTCGAATATGCGGTAAAGACCGCTCAATTGAGTGACGAGGTGCGACGCGGCGGTAAAAGCGTTTCTTCCCAGTGAGGGTTCGCTCGCGTGGGTTTGAATCCCGACCGTTTTAAATCGCAGCCACAGCAGGCTCTTTTCCGCTACTTCTATCATTGTCCCTTCCTGATTTCCAAAGTCGGGAGCAACGATGATGTCGTTTTTTTTGAAGAGCTTCTTCTCCGTGTCGAGGAGATACTCAAGGCCTTTCTTGCTCGCCGTTTCCTCGTCGGCAACAAACGCGAGTCCCACGGACAACCCGGGCGTTATACTCTCATCTATAAAGGCCTTCGCCGCAAAGATGGACGCGACAAGATCCTGTTGATTGTCCTCTGTTCCCCTGCCGTATACTTTCCCATTCTTTACATATCCCTTATACGGGTCGTGGTCCCACAGCCCTATCTCCCCCGGAGGGACGATGTCCGTGTGAGTGATGATCCAGACGGTCTTGCCGCGATTTTTACCGGGGATGTTCACTACGATATTGGGGCGGCAGTTGAAGGTGACCCTGTCGTCAGGCGCGTCGAAAATGCTGATGTTGTCAAATCCCAGGCGGGTGAGATGTTCCCGGAGGTAGCGGGCTTTCTTGTATTCACCGTTTCCGCCGTTCTCGGGCGACAGCGCGGGTATGGCTGTAAGGGCAATCTGCAGAGCTATCATGTCGCTTTCATAGGAGTCTATTCTTCTGGTGATCTTTTTGAAGACATCTCCGTCAGGCATGATCTGTTTCCTTTATTCCCTGATTCTTTCCGTAGTCATGACCTCCGGCAAAGCCGGAGGCTTGATAATGTGAACCGCTCAAAGCGGTTTGATTATGGGGCTACCTGAAGGTAGCTACT
>JAFGQD010000175.1 GCA_016935875.1 Deltaproteobacteria bacterium | reverse complement strand
TCACCGGTGTCTGTCGTGGCGGTCGGTTTCACCATCTGTTCCATACATCCGGCAGTCATGAAAAGAACTACCAGAGCAAACAAACCAAATAACCATATTTTTCTATTCATCAATAAAGCCTCCTTTAGAAAATATTTAACATTTCTAGATTTTTTCTATCCGTTTCAGGATGGTGTTGCGTGTTATGTAATCGATATCAAAAACCGGCGCGCTATTCAACAGAAAACTGTATCTGAAAAATTATTGATAGTCCCGTATAGCCATAGTTGAATAGTATTCTTTCATCCTTATCATCGAGTATTCTTACGCTCCAATTTCACGGATTAAAGCTTTGGCCTCCGCTTTCCGAAACCCGTCGCGGCCTCGAAGGCATGCGCAAGTTGCAGGACTCCGAAATCATCCTGATGACGCCCAACTATCTGTACCCCCACCGGAAGGCCATCGTTCGTGAAGCCGCAGGGAACGGAGATCGCCGGATTGCCGATTGTGGAAATGTAGTAGCATGATTTCATCCAGTCAATGTACGTACCCATTGTGATCCCGTTGATCTCCGTAATGTACCGTTGTTTCAGATCGAAGGGGGGCACCTGGCTCACGGGAAAGATCATGTATTCATAGGTTTCCATGAACTCTCTTACCCTGTGATACAGGGCCGTTCGCTTTTTTTCCGCCTTCCCGATTTCCGGGCCGGTAAGGTTCCTCCCCTCTTCGATGTTCCAGATAACGGTGTCTTTCATATCGTTTTTATGTTCAGCGAGAAGTCCTCCAAAACCCAGTTCAAAGTTCCATGCCCTCCATACCCGGAAGACCTCATCGGCATCGGAAAAATCGGGACACCGTTCCTCCGTGATGCAACCCAGGGATTCAAAGACTCCTTTCTGAGCCTCAATGACTTCCGTCACCACGGGGTCAACGGGTAACCCTCCCATATCCATGCTCCAGGCAATCCTCACACCCTTAAAATCCCGCTCCAGTGGGCGAGCAAAGAGGCTCCCCGGCTCGGCTATGGAGATGGGCGAGCGTGGGTCCGGACCCGCTATTGCGCTGAGAATAAGGGCTACATCCTGCACGGTACGGGCCATGGGCCCTTCCACCGAAAGGGGAAACCAGGCGGCCAGTGACGGCCAGACGGGAACCCTGCCCGGTGACGGCCTCAATCCGACAACATTGCAGAAACTCGCTGGATTTCTCAATGAGCCTCCCATGTCGCTCCCATCGGCGATTGGGAGCATTCTACAGGCAAGTGCCACAGCCGCGCCTCCGCTGCTTCCACCGCAGGTCTTTGTCATGTCGTAGGGATTTGCCGTTTCCCCGAACACCTCATTGAATGTCTGCGATCCGGCCCCGAACTCAGGCGTGTTCGTCTTGCCTATCGTAATGGCCCCGGCTTTTTTCAACCGTTCCACTATCAATGAATCCTCTTCGGGAACAAAATCTCTGAATATTCTTGAACCGAAGGTTGTCCTCAGCCCTTTCGTCATGGCAAGATCCTTGTGCCCCACGGGAAGACCGAATAGAGGCCCCAACTCTTCCCCTCGGGCCACAGCCCTGTCCTTGGCGTCGGCTTCTTCCAGGAGTTTCTCCGGAGGAATCATTGTCACAATGGCGTTTACGCCGGGATTGATCTTTTCGATCTGATTGAGGTGCGCTTCCACTACCTCACGAACTGAAATCTCCTTTTGCTGAATTTTTTGAGCCATATCAACGGCCGTAAGAAAACAGATATCAGACATGATGTTTTATCCCCTTTCATGTAACGCGGCAGGTGTTTCATGAAACCAAAACACCCCTTTACCGCGCTCAAATCTACCACCACCCTTTGTGCTCAGGATTCAAATTATAACTGACCGAAAGAGAAAAATAAACCACTATGTCATCTTCAATATCGGATAATTGTACCAAAAACTAAAGACCTTCGTTATGGGGATGTAAAGATATTGAAATGCCTTTGGCATCAAAACGCTTCTTGATACTTTCCTGCGTGGCAAAGCAGACGTCCCAATTATCCACCCGGGAGCCACAGACCACATTTTATGGAAATGATTTAATTGATGTACAAGTCCGTTCTTCTTTCACTTTCTCCCCACAGAAACAAGGTCTTATCCAAAATCCGGATTATTTCATGTAACCAATCAAAAATAAATATAAACTTTTCGAAGCAACATTCCGATATAATCATATAAGACATCTCCACAAAAGTAATGTCTTCCCAAATCTGTTCTCGGACATGACTTCCAGTCTGTTCTCAGACTATACGTCCACTCTTTTCACGAACTGCAAATCCTCTCTATTCACAGACTACACTTCCACTCTGCTCTCGACCACATTTCAGAGATGGCCAAGATGGACAGCGGAATAAAAATATATGCTCAATATCGAGCATATATTGGAGGGGATAGGTCTGTCTCAATTTGGCAGAGCAGACCGAGACCTATTCTCGGGATTTGGTTCCAAGACTGTGTAAAAGGAATTTGTGCTACGGAAAACATCTCGAAAGGAAATCCTCACAGCTCATCCTTTCGATTATATTCATGTTTTAAGGAGAAGAAAATGATAAGAAAAATGAAACTTCAAACAAAGTTACTGGTGGTCGGTTGTCTATTGACGATTATTCCTCTTTTGATCGTATCCGGCGTGCTCTTCATGCAGAACAGGCAAATGATGGGTACGGTCGAAAGCGAGAGCCTGAGGTTGTCTTTCGCGGATCTGACCCACATTGCCGATTCCGTGTATACGTTGGCGGAATCTCACCAGGAAGTGACGGAGAACAATATCCGTTATTCCCTGAATACGGCAAGGGCGGTGGTCGAAGAACGGGGAGGGATCTTCTTTTCTGAAGAGAAGATGAGCTGGAATGCCTTGAATCAATATACGAAGGGCAGCACCATGGTGGAACTTCCCAAAATGCTGGCGGGTGATACCTGGTTTGGGCAGGTGGAAGACCCCAAGACGCCGGTACCGGTTGTCGACCGAGTGCAGGAGTTGGTTGGGGTAACCTGTACGGTCTTTCAGCGCATGAATAATGCCGGCGACATGCTGCGGGTAGCCACCAATGTCATCAAGAAGGACGGATCCCGTGCCATCGGGACATATATCCCGAGTACCAATCCGGACGGAAGCCCCAATCCGGTCATCTCTACAGTGTTGAAAGGTGCAACCTTCAACGGCCGGGCATTCGTGGTCAATGCCTGGTATATCACGGCCTATGAGCCTATTTATGATGTCAATAAGGATATCGTGGGAGTGCTGTATGTGGGGATTCCCCAGGAAAATGTCAAGAGTCTGAGAGAGGCTATCATGAACATTGAGGTAGGCCGAACGGGGTATGTTTATGTCATGGACAGCAAAGGAAACTACGTCATTTCCAAGGATGGAAAACGTGACGGGGAAAATGTCTGGCAGGCCCAGGACGCCAACGGGACGTTCTTCATTCAGGAGATCTGTAAAAAGGCTCTGAAGCTGGGTTCTCGTGAGATAGACGAACAGAAATATTCGTGGAAAAATCAGGGAGATTCTGTTGCCCGAATGAAGATCGTAAAGGTTTCTTATTTTAAGCCTTGGGATTGGGTTATCGGTGTAGGGTCCTATCTGGATGAATTTCAGGAGGCCGCTCAAAATCTCGAAAAGGTAAAAGACAGAAGCAACTTTATTATGTTCATCGTCTTTGCCCTTTCCTTAGCGGCTGCTGTTCTGATCTGGTTTTTCACGGCAAGAAGCATTGCCGGACCGATCAATCGAATCATCGGTGGCATAAGTAACGGATCAGAACTGGTCGCATCTGCCTCCGGTCAGGTGTCCGCTGCAAGTCACGCATTAGCCACGTGCTCTTCCGAACAGGCAGCCTCCATTGAGGAGACCTCTTCTTCATTGGAAGAGATGGCTTCCATGACCAAGCAGAACGCTGATAATGCAGGCCAGGCGGATAGCCTTATGACGGAGGCAAACCAAGTCATCATGCATGCGAATCAGTCCATGGTTGACCTTACCATGTCCATGGAAGAGATCAGCAAAGCCAGCGAGGAGACATCCAAGATCATCAAGACCATTGATGAGATCGCCTTCCAGACCAACCTTCTTGCGCTCAATGCGGCCGTGGAAGCGGCAAGGGCCGGTGAAACCGGGGCAGGTTTTGCGGTCGTTGCGGACGAAGTCAGGAACTTGTCCATGCGAGCGGCGGATGCCGCAAGAAATACCTCTGATCTCATCGAGGGC
>JAFGQD010000174.1 GCA_016935875.1 Deltaproteobacteria bacterium | reverse complement strand
TCAAATCTGCTTTGGAGATGAACTCATTCAATTATAAGATCTCTTAACAGGGGGAGCATGAGATCGAGTGAACGCCTCCCCTCACTTATAGTCTCTTCAGCACGGTTAAATTCCAAAAGACCTATATGGCCCAGCTTGGGTGATATAATTATATCAGGAGGATCACCGGCGAGTCTCTGGCGAGTTATTAGATCCTGCATTATGTTTGATGAAGTCGCCATTACTTCGAAGATTGATGGACCTCGCATAGTATTAACAGCTCCAAAACCTTCTGGGATCAGGGATCTCCCTCGTTTTACTGTAGTATCAAGATAGGTTGTCAACTGTTCAAAAAGTGTTCCTGCTCTTCCTTTTATTATTGTGTTCTTTTTCGAAGGGACCTTCTTCCGAGATTTTTTCGTTATTGTATGTTTTGAAGTAAGACCTGAATTGAGGTTAACCGCTATAACAATATCTGCCCCCATCGCCCTGCAGAGCGATACGGGTACCGGATTAACAAGACCACCATCAACAAATAATCGAGTACCTTGTTTAAAGGGAACGAATATGCCAGGCATTGATATACTCGCTCGCACTGCATCAAATAGTGAACCTTTTCTGAACCATACCTCCCGTCCAGATATCAAATCTGTCGCAACTGAAGCGAAAGGCATGGAAAGATCCTCAATATTCGGATCCGTGAAGTTTTCTTTAAAGAAGTTAATAATCTTTTCCCCCTCAATGAAGCCGGATCGGGGAAACATCCCGTCCATGAACCCGATAATATCCCACCAGGAGAGTTCACGCACCCATTCGTCAAGTTGATCAATGGCTCCAGAGGCTAAAGCACCGCCGACGATAGCCCCTATCGAAGTTCCGCACACCATATCTATTTGAATTCCTTCATCTTGCAGGCCCTGTATCACGCCTATGTGCGACCACCCGCGGGCAGAGCCACTGCCGAGCACCAGGCCGATTTTATTTGTCATATCAGACACTCCCATCATGATGTTCCTTTTACACCAGTTCTATATCTCCCAATATTCCCAGTTTATCACCCATAATGATCACGACGCCCATGACACTTTCAATACTCAGTCCAAAGTCGAGAGCACACTTTATGTCCCCTTCCCTTCTTACACGGTTGCAGATGGAAGTTGCAGCGGCATCGGCCAGTGATGCGGATGCTGACGTAACGCATACCGCGTCTGCTTTGCCGTAGCTCAGTGAATGTCCGACTGTTCCTGAAGAGGTACAGATACCGAGAATAGCTCCTCCGCATTTTACCCTGATTGAAATCTTATAACTGAGAGGAGAATCTCCCGCGAAAATTGAGACAGTGGCATCTTTATGTAAAAGTCGCAAGAATATATCACCACCGTTTTCGATTATAACATTGTCTGAATATTTCATGAGATCAAGACCGACATTACGCGCGATTGCCCCCGCAACAGAGGCCATCGGGCCTACACCACAGCGGCCGGATGTCTCAATCATTTCCCTTATTATTGCCGGAGCGAATTCATCCATCTCAACCGGTGTCATGGAATGTATAAACGGGGGATTGTGCCTGATGTATTCTTCTATTGATTCGCGGTGTCTGCGGACGGATTGAACTGCCGCGTCCTGACAATCACTGTCCACACCGATATAGAGATCTGTTTCCTTTATTTTTACCTGAAAGGAAACAAGATTCTTTTTTGAGATCCTGTTTCTGTACGTTCGTTTCTGGTATTCCATTCCTGCCCGGAAACCTACATAAATCGGGTTGCGCCCGGACCGAGGATCTCGTCGGCTTCTTTCTTGATGTCTTCAGAGATCTCAACTCCCGAGCCTTCACCAAGGGAGATGATGGTATCAGCGCCATTTAATGACAATAAATGTATATATCCTATATAATTACCTTTGTGTCTATCAAGTATTGTCTTAAGTCCCTCAATGATATCTGCGTTCGAATTTTTGGTATCGACCATAAAATGTACGGAGGAAAAGGGCGTTTTAATGGCCTCTTCAACAGTGGTGATCTCAGATGCCACGATTTTTGCTCCCTCGTCGCCGATATCAAGCCGCCCTTTTACATACAGAGGTTCTTCACTCTTGATCATGGAAACACTGTCTCTGTATAAATCCGCGAAAACAACAACTGTGATAAAACCTTTTAGATCCTCAATAGTTACATAGGCCATTTTATCCTTTTTCTTTGTTACGACCTCCTTTAAGTTACTCATAACCCCGGCGACCGACACGATGCTCCCATCCTTTTTCCCTGATAATGTCTGGGAATTACAGTCAACAATGGTGTTAAGTCTGTCCGCGTATTTAAGGAGGGGATGACCGGTTATGTAAAAGCCCAGCATTTCTTTTTCATAGGACAGCAGAATATCGTGATCCCACTCGGGGACATCGGGAAGCTGCGGCTGTGTTGTATCCTCAATCTCGGGCTGATCGAAGAGATTGGTCTGGCCGTTCATCCTGTCTATATTTCTTTTCTGCGCAACGAGTGCAATGTCTTCGTAGCCTTCCATCAAACGGCACCTGTTTTTCTCAAGGGAATCGAATGCGCCGCATTTAATCAGACTTTCTATGACCTTCTTGTTGACCCTGTGCATATCCACTCTATCGCAGAAATCAAAGAATGAAGTGAATTTTCCTTCTGATGTCCTTGCAAGTATTATGGAATCAACGGCACCACTGCCGACATTTTTCACTGCGGACAGTCCGAATCTGATATTGTCTCCCGCAATGCTGAAATCGGTGAAGGATTCATTTATATCCGGGGGCAGCACATTGATCCCCATATCCCTGCAACTGCTTATATATTTTATAATATTGTCTCTGTTATTTTTCTCGCTGGTGAGCAGCGCCGTCATGAATTCAACCGGATAATGTGCCTTCAGATACGCGGTTTGGAAGGAGATAATTGTGTAGGCGGTGCTGTGGGATTTGTTAAAGCCATACCCGGCAAATGTCTCCATCTGGTCCCATATCTTTTTTGCTTTGGCCTCAGAGATCTTGTTTTTCTTTGCGCCGGCGAGAAACTTGGGGCTTTCTTTTCCCATTGCGGAGGCTTTCTTTTTACTCATTGCCCTCCGGAGGTTGTCGGCATCTGCCATGCTGTAACCGCCGACTGCGCCTGCGATCTGCATCACCTGTTCCTGATAGATGATAGTCCCGTAGGTTTCCTTCAGTATGTCTTCAAGACGCGGATCTTCGTAAACAATTTTTTGTCTGCCCTGCTTTCTTGCTATATAGTCGGGGATCATAGTCATCGGACCCGGACGGTAGAGGGATATCAGGGCGATAATATCCTCGATGCAGTCCGGTTTTATGTTGATGAGCAGATCTTTCATACCGGCGCTTTCAAGCTGGAAGACGCCATCCGTCTGTCCCTTTGCGAGCAGGTTATATGTAGCCTCGTCGTCAAGGGGAATGGATTCAATTGAGAAATCAGTTTCTCCCCTCCCCTCCCTGATAAATTTCAAGGCATCTCTGATAACAGTGAGCGTTCTAAGACCCAGAAAATCAAACTTTGTCAGACCGACGCTTTGCAGATCATTCATCGAGTACTGTGTAACGATATCATCGTTTTTGGGACTCTTGTACAGTGGAACCCTCTCCACAAGCGGTACGTCGGAGATGACTACACCAGCTGCGTGAGTGGAAGCGTGGCGGTTCAAACCTTCCAGAGACTGGGAGAGGTCGAGGAGTTTCTTGACACTCTCATTATTCTTTTGTTCCTCAAAGAGGCGTGGCTCATCTTTTATCGCCTGTTTAAGGGTGATCCCTAAAGTTGGGGGTATCATCTTCGCGATCCTGTCCACTTCTCCATAGGGCATGGCGAGCGCTCTGCCGACATCCCTTACAACCCCTTTTGCCTGCATTGTACCGAAGGTGATGATCTGGGAGACTTGGTTGCTCCCATATTTTTCAGTTACATACTTGATAATCTCGTCCCTTCCCTCCATGCAGAAATCTATGTCTATATCTGGCATGCTCCTTCTGCTGGGATTCAGGAACCTTTCGAAAAATAGACCATAGCGAATCGGGTCTATATTTGTGATACCCAGGGCATATGCCACGAGACTGCCGGCGGCGGAACCTCTTCCCGGCCCCACCGGTATATTCTTCTTTTTCGAATAGTTGACAAAATCAGAAACAATTAGAAAATATCCGGGGAATTCCATTGAGTTTATTATCGCAAGTTCCAGTTCCAGTCTTTTCTCATATATCTTTCTGGTTTCATC
>JAFGQD010000027.1 GCA_016935875.1 Deltaproteobacteria bacterium | reverse complement strand
TCATATTTCGATAGTGACTGCGTGTTCTGCGGCCAGTGCGTTGAAGTCTGTCCCGTGGGCGCCCTGGTTGAACAAAAATCGAGGTATATGGGTCGTCCGTGGGACTTGAAAAAGGTACGGACCACCTGTCCATATTGTGGCGTGGGATGCCAGCTATGGCTTCACATGAATAAAGACGGAAAGATCGCGAAGGTTACCGCCGTGGAAGACGGAGCGCCGAATAAGGGACGGCTTTGCGTGAAAGGCCGTTTCGCCTATGACTTTATCTACTCTGAAGATCGCCTCACCACACCGCTCATCAAAGAGAACGGGGAATTCCGGGAGGCATCGTGGGATGAAGCATTGAATCTTGTCGCCGATAAATTTACTGAAATCAAGGAGAAGTACGGACCCGATTCGATAGCAGGCGTCAGCTGTGCCCGAAGCATCAACGAAGATTCTTACCAGATGCAGAAACTTTTCAGATCGGTCATTGGAACGAATAATATCGATCATTGTGCCCGTACCTGACACGCTCCTACAGTCGCCGGTCTGGCGGCTTCTTTCGGTTCCGGTGCCATGACGAATTCGTTCGAAGAATTCAGCAGGGCCAAGATGTTCCTCTGCATCGGTACCAATATGACCGAAGCACACCCTGTCGCGGCAACATTTCTCAAGAATGCCGTTCTCAACGGCGCCGAATTGATTGTTGTCGATCCGCGAAAACAGCCCCTGGTTGATTTTGCCACGATCCATGCCCCCATCAATGTGGGATCGGACATTGCATTTCTGAACGGGGTCATGCATGTCCTGATCACCGAGGATCTCTATGACAGAGAATTTGTCTCATCGTGCTGCGTCGGATTTGAAGCACTTAAAGAAAAGGTTATGGAATATCCGCCGGAGAGGGCGGCACAGCTCTGCGGCAT
Organism: Deltaproteobacteria bacterium; assembly: GCA_016935875.1. GTDB lineage: Bacteria > Desulfobacterota > Syntrophia > Syntrophales > UBA2210 > UBA2210. The sequence goes on along the minus strand of JAFGQD010000027.1, from coordinate 16,772 downwards.
CTCCGAGGATTTAATACGGGATATCGCCCGCCGTCTCGCGGCGGCGGAGTCCTGCATGCTCTGTTACACATTGGGTATCACCGAACACACCTGTGGAAAAAACAACGTCATGTCCACGGCAAACCTCCAGATGCTCCTCGGCAACATGGGGATGGAGTGCGGGGGCGTCAACCCTCTCCGCGGCCAGAATAATGTCCAGGGAGCCTGTGACATGGGGGCCCTTCCCAATGTCTTTCCCGGATATCAGGCCGTCACCAATCCTGATTCACGGGCTAAGTTTGAAAAGGCGTGGTGTGTTGAAAAGCTTCCGGACAAGAACGGTCTTATGATCCCCCAGATGATGGAAGGTCTGGTAGACGGGTCGGTGAAGGCCTTTTATATCTTCGGTGAAAACCTCGCAAACAGCGAACCCGATATAACAAAGGTCGAGCACGAACTCGCATCCGCTGAATTTATCGTCTGTCAGGATATTTTTCCCACGGAAACAACACGATTCGCCGATGTGATATTTCCCGCCGCGGCATGGTCTGAAGATGACGGCACCTTTACGAACAGCGAGCGCCGCGTGAGCCGTGTCCGGAAAGTAAGCGAGCCCCCGGGGATCGCCAAACCGAACTGGTGGATTTTCAGGGAGCTTGCAAAACGCATGGGCCATGAATGGGCTTCCGAAAGTTCACAAGAGATATGGGACAATGAGGTGTCCGTTCTGGCACCGTCCCTTGCCGGAATCAAATATAGACGGATTGAGAACGACGGACTGCAATGGCCATGCCCCGACGAAGATCATCCCGGCACCTGTTTCCTCCACAGGGATGGCAAATTCACCTGCGGTCTCGGTCAATTCAACTCGGTGGACTGGACACCGCCGGCTGAGATAGCCGACGAGGAATATCCCTTTGTCCTCAGTACCGGGCGGAGACTGTACCAGTATCATACGAGGACGCAAACAGGTCGGTCGGGTATGGATTTTCTCTTGCCGGAAGAAACGGCGGATATCTCTCCTGCTGACGCCCGGAGACTCGACATTAATCACAATGAGAAAATCAAAGTCCGCTCGCGCCGTGGAGCCGTCGAAGTCAAAGCCAACGTTACCGAGCAGATTCCTCCCGGTATGGTATGGATGGCATTCCACTTCCGAGAAGGCTGCGCAAACTGGCTCACCAATCCCGTCTTTGATCCCGCTACCCAGACTGCCGAGTACAAGGCTTGTGCCGTCACGATAGAGAAGCTGTAGCAACCCAATTGAGCGAATCGGGGGCGGTCACAAACCGCCTCCGATTCGAACATCGGTATTCAATCCAAATAAAAAAGGACCCATATTCTCCCCTCGGGGTATGGATCCTTTTCTAATCTTCATGTGAGAACGCATCTATTAGTGGTGTTCTACCACCGTCTTTTCTTCACCGAATACCTCAAGTTTCCCTTCCTCTTCTATTTCTCTGAGCCACTTGGAGCACTGCTTTTCACACCAGGACCGGGACACATAACCGGTCACTACGGCGGGAAATGAGCCGGGCACACCGATAGTTCCCAGATAGAGGTGGATAAAAAAGAACGGGAAGATCACCAGGAAACCAAGTGCGTGGAGAAAATACATCACCCGCACTGTTCCGGCGGAGAAACTCAGAGAAAACCACATAATGATCCCGCTGATAATCATGATAATGCCGAAAATGGCAACGGCAAGGAAAAAGGCCTTCTGGCCGGGGTTGTATTTCCCGGTTTCCGGGGGATTGTCAACGTGCCAGAGATACCCTCCTGCGCACTTGACCCACTCGATGTCATCGGGGAAATCGAATACACCCGCTTCTTTCCACCAGATCAGTATCCCGAAGAAGAGCGACGGGATAAAGATCAGTCCGGAGAAATTGTGCACCAGTTTCAGGTTCTTTAATCCTCCAACGGGAATAGCCAGGAAATTGAAGGAATGGAACATCATTCCCAGCCCCGAAATCATCAGGATAATACAAGAGATGGCCAAGCACCAGTGTACTATTCTTTCAAACGCGTCCGATACTTTAATCATTCCTTTTTGGGGTATCATCTTATTTACCTCCTCCCTGGTCGGTCTGATCGCCATCGCCGCCAGTGTCTTTCGGTCCATGAGTGAGATAGTGGAGGAATGCTCCCACCACTACCCCGCCGCTGGCGATCAGACTCAGCGGCTTCAGCCAGTCTTTCCAGGCAATGATTGTAAGAGGAACGGCCGGACGGGTCGGGAGTTTGTCATAGACCTCCGGCTTTTCGCCCAGCACATAGATAAGATGGGTCCCACCGACGAATTTATCGCCGTAGACATTGGCGTCGCCCCCTAATTGCTTGACCCGTCTGTAGGCCTTTTCAATCATGGCATCCTTCCGGCCGATGGATAAGGCGCCGGTCGGGCATGATTTGACGCAGGCGGGAAGTTCGTTGCCTTTCAGACGATTATAACAGAAATCACACTTCAACACTTTATCCGTTTCCTGATGATACCGCGGGACATCAAAAGGACAAGCGGCGATGCATTCCTTGCAGCCGATACATAACGATGAATTGAGTCCAACCGTCCCGAATTCGGTGTGATACAGGGCGCCGCTGGGGCAGACCTTCACGCAGGCTGCATCAGTGCAATGCATGCAACCATCCTTTCTGAACAGCCACTTCAGCGTTCCCTTCGAATCGACATATTCCTGGAAGCGGACAAGCGTCCAGGTGTTCCACCCAAGATCAGGCGGATTCTGATAACTGCCCCAGTTTTTGGTTCTCAAACCGGGATTTTCATTCCACTGTTTACAGGCCACCTGACAGCCCCGGCAGGCGGTGCACAGGGTGGTATCTATCAATTGCACTATTTCGGATCCCTTCATAGTCTTTCTCCTCCTATACCTTGGTCACGTTGACCATGAACGCCTTGTATTCAGGGCAGTGAGTATTCGCATCACCGACAGATGGCGTAAGGATATTGGCGCTATCCCCACCATCCTCGGGGAACAACCACCCATAGTTGAAGGGCAGGCCGACCTGATGCACCGTTCTACCTTCCACCAGGAAGGGACGAAAACGTTTAGTAACCATTGCCACACATTTAACAAATCCCCGGGCCGAGGATACTTTGACCCGTTCGCCATTTTTGATACCCTTCTCCTGCGCAAGATTTTCGCTAATTTCAATATATGCTTCCGGTTGCATCTCCAAGAGCCATGCCTGCCATCGCGTCAGCGCGCCTGAGCACCAGTGTTCCGTGCAGGAATAGGTGGTGCAGACATAGGGGAACTTCTCGCTTCCACTGGCTGTTTGATCCATGTCGTTATCGAAGACATGTAACGCCGGATTGTTCAACTGGCTGGAAAGGGGATTTTTGCTCAGAGGACTTTCATAGGGTTCGTAATGCTCTGAAAACGGTCCTTCCGCCATACCGGGACCGAAGAGCGATCCAACGCCATCGGCCTTCATGATGAAGGGATACTTTCCGTTCTGTTTGTCGGCCATGGGTGCCCAGCCACCGTCGGGTACGTCGCCGACCCATTTTTCCCCGGTCCATTCCAGAAGCTTCCTCTTCGGATTATATGGCCTTCCGTTAATATCGCAAGAGGCGCGGTTGTACAGGATACGCCTGTTGACGGGCCAGGCCCACGTCCAGTTGGGGTAGAGTCCGAGACCTGTCGGATCGTCCTTTCCTCGTTTGGTCATGTTGTTTTCGCCTCCGGCAGTAAAACTTCCTGCCATGAGCCAATTGCCGCTGCATGTCGAGCCGTCGTCCTGGAGCATTCCAAAGGTCGGAACCAACTGTCCCTTCTTGAAGACTTTGTCTTTAATAACCGTGTCCCTGAGGAAATAACCGTTGATCTGCTTAGCCGCTTCCAGTGCGACAAAGTTGCCGCTCCTATCATGGTAATCACATTTGAAATTCAGGATAGGTTCGGAGTTTATGCCGCCTTCCTTGGCATAGAGCGTTTGGACGGCCCCGATGATTTTAATGAACATTTCTCCCACAGGGATCGCTTCACCCGGGGCTTCGGCGGCCTTGTATTTCCACTGAACCCATCTGCCGCTGTTCGTCTGGCTGCCTTCCTTTTCCATGGAGGCCGAGGCGGGAAGGAGGAAACATTCCGTTTTGATCTTCTTGGGATCGACACCGGGCCCTTTCCAGAAGGAACAGGTCTCGTTATCGAAGATGTTCGCACTGACCAGCCAGTCCAGCTTTTCCAGCGCCTTTCTCACTTTGTTCGCATTGGGAGAACTGACCGCAGGGTCCGTGCCAACCGAAAACAGCCCCTTCACCGTGCCTTTGTACATCGCGTCAAAGAGGTGCATGAGGGAGTACGGTACGCCGTCATCGAGTTTGGGCATCCAGGAATAGCCGAACTCGTTTTCCGGCGTTCCCTTGTCGTCAAAGAGCGACTTGAGGAAGCTCACGTAAAACTTTGGATAGTTCTGGTAGTAGTTCGGTGATTGGGGATCGTTCGTCACCGGTGTATATTTCTTGAGATATTTCTCAAGAGAAACGTGAGATGCCTGGGGCATTTTCAGATAGCCCGGCAGATTGCCGTATAGGATGCAGTGGTCCGTCGACCCCTGGACGTTTGGTTCGCCTCGCAGGGCGTTGACGCCACCTCCGCAAATACCGATATTGCCGAGAAGCAGCTGAATCATCGCCATGGTACGGATATTCTGCGTCCCCGTAGAATGGTGTGTCCAGCCCAGGGCGTAGCAGATTGTCCCCGCACGGGTGCCGGTGCCGGTGCTTCCATAGTCCGTATAGACCTTCATCAGGTCTTCCTTAGAGACACCGGTGATGCTGGAGGCCTTCTCCAGGGTATAACGGGAGTAGTGCTTTTTCAGAAGCTGGAAGACGCAGCGCGGATGATTGAGGGAAGGATCTTTCTTGGGATTTCCCGAAAAGTCCTTTTCAAACACCCAGGTTTCCTTGTTGTATTTTTTCTTGTCTTTGTCATACCCCGTAAAGAGACCGTCGTTGAAACCAAAGTCCTCCGCCACGATAAAGGATGCGTTGGTGTAGTTGACGACGTAATCCTTGAAATATTTATCGGAACTGAGAATGTAGTTGATCATCCCGCCCAGAAAGGCGATATCCGTACCGGAACGCAGGGGGACATGATAATCGCAACGGGCCGATGTCCTGGTAAAACGGGGGTCCACATGGATGAGCCTCGTTCCGTTCTTTTCCTTTCCCCGGAGCATCCATTTGAAGGCAATAGGGTGATGTTCCGCCGCATTGCTGCCCATGATCAGTATACAATCGCTGTGCTGTAAATCTATCCAATGGTTCGTCATGGAACCGCGTCCGAACGACTCTGCCAGAGCCGCTACAGTCGGGCTGTGTCAGACCCTGGCCTGATGATCTACATAGACGAGTCCCATGGCGCGTGAAATCACGCTCATCAGCCAGCATTCCTCACTATCGACGTTGGAGCTGCCAAGATGGCCAATTGATTCGGTTCGGTTGACGATCTGGCCTTTGCTGTTGGTCGTGATGAAATCCTTGTCCCGAGTGTCTTTCACCAAACGGGCAATGCGGGCAAAGGCCCAATTCCAGTCTTTCTCTTCCCATCGATCGCTCTTCGGCGCTCGGTAGAGTACTTTTCGAAGACGGTACTTGTTGGCCTCCGTCAGATCGAAGAAGCCGGCACCTTTGGCGCACAGCGAACCTTCGTTGACTGGATGATCGGGATCGCCTTCAATGTTAAATATCTTGCCGGTAACCTTGTCGACACTGCAAATGAGGCCACACCCCACGGCACAGTAGCAACAGACAGTTGTAACCTGCTTGGCAGTTCTTACACGGTTCATTTTGTTAAGCTCATTCGCATAAGCTTTTGTTGGATTCAGATTAATACCCAGAGAAGAAAGAGCAATACCTGATCCTACCGCACCTGAAATGGTTAAAAACCCTCTTCGTGTAACATCCATAAAAGCCTCCTTTATCCTATACGTATACGCTATGCCGAAAATGACATAATCAATATTTTCTTATTTGTCAATATGTTAATAAAAACACAGGCGTTTTATAGGATGAGACCAGCCTTTTCCGATACCCAATTCTGATACATCAAAAAAATCGACACTGACTTTTCTTGCATGAAATGGTCACGACAATGCACTAATAATAAAGGCTAAAATTGCAAAAGGCAGGGATCAGTAAAACAGGTAAACGGCCTGGAAGAGCGTGTAGATTGTTGGTGGTTGGGTGTAGGGAAAAAACCAAGAGTTAAGGTAAAAAAATGAACACAAGAACTCACGAAGTTTCAGTCGACGGGTCCGGTTCCCCGTTTACGGTTAACGATATCCGTTTTCAGTTTTTCGAATTGCCTCTATCTCATTCGTAATATGTGAAACGTGGCACTCTGGAAAAGCGCCACGCACAAATAATCACAACGAACGGATTGATAAGAATAAGATATAAAATGTGGGTTCACTGCTGTGCTCTGAAATCATTCCATTCAGTGAACACCACAGGAGTATAGCCCTTTTCCTGCATGATCATATCGATATGGGTAAGCCCCATGGATATGACATCGAAATCAGGATCGCCGAGATCGCTGACACGATTCAGGGTCAGCAAGTACCTGTTGCATCGCTCGCAGATGAATGCCGTTTCCTGTTCTTTTCCCTCAACAAAGAAATACGTCGTCCCCTCTTCTTTGCCTTCATGTTCACAGTATGGACACAACACGCGATTGAAATGCCATGCATGCCGGCACCGGGGACAGCGGAGCCACCGCTGAGTAATTTTATCCTTGATAACAGCAATATCAGGAAAGGCACCGCAAATCGGACAGTACCCTTTGTCCCAGGAAAAATCACCGAGTTGAGCAACAACGTCTCTCGCTTTCATCTCAAGCACCGGTCTGAGTATACTCATCAATAATAAATGAAGGGGTTCAGATCGTATGTTGAGCGTGGTCGTCCAGTTCCTGACCATCTCTTCATCGAGATCCGGGAAGGGGGTAAAGTAATCTTTCAGGTGTACATCTCCACCCCTGACATCGTCTTCAATCTTCTTCAGTTCCTCTGTGAGAGTGGGGAAACCGCTCGCAATAGATGGAATCATAGCCAGAGCAATTTCATTCCACGGTTCATCGGGATGAAGCAGCAACGTCTGTCTGCTGACAGGCACCCCCCCCTGCAATCGAACCGTATCGATTTGTGACACTTCCACGCTCATACAGTTTCCGGCCTCGATAAGGCGCTTTCTTTCCAGTAGAATCGTTTTAAAAGCAGTGAGAATATTCTGGCTATGCGGATGCATTTCAATCATTTGTTCTATCTGCTTTTCCAGCCTTGATAACCGTTCGGCCCTTTTTCTCATGTCATAACCTCTCGATGCGGGATGGTATTTTGGAATGTAACACTTACTACCCAAGATGAGTCCATAGTAAGGTAATTCTCTATGTCAATATTGGCATAACATCGGTTCGGCTTGATACACCGAAAAGGGACAGGAAGTCAATCCTTAATCGCCACTGTACGGTGGTGAAGATGAGACACACCTTCCGTAATGTCCCGATGTGTCTATTTTACCGGGACTATTTAACAGTGGTGCCGGTTTCAGGTGGTCCTGAATGAAGGCAACTCAATTATAATTGTTTCGGATAGACCAAACCAATGGGTAATAAACCCTTTTGGAATTATGTTATAATCAACATATTATATTTCACTTTTTATGTTAGGATTAACATATTGAGCTTGACTTTCCCGTTTCTTTTGCCTATAAGCCCAAACGTGTCATAAATGACATATGGCTCGAGCTCATTCATAGCTCACACCGATTCAATTGCTCAAGAAGAAACACTATGAAAAAGGAGTCTCATTATGCGTCGATACATCTCAATCATTATGGCCATTGTCTTCATTATCTTTGGATCTTTATTGCCGGCCGTCGCCGGTGAAAGACTGCTGATAGCCGTTGCCGCTAATTTTATCTTGCCATCGGGGGAACTGGCTGAGATCTTCCAGGACAGAACAGGAATAGCAGTCGAAGCGACGTACGCATCAACAGGTAAATTATTCGGTCAGATCGTCAAAGGCGCACCCTATGACGTCTTTTTCGCCGCCGATGAACAAAGGCCGAATCTCCTCGACAAGCAGGGTCTTTGCGACAAACCCTTCGTGTATGCCAAAGGACAGGTGGTGGTCTGGACGGCGAATAAGGCCCTGTGCGGAGCAACGGGGTGGCAGGCTGTTGTGAGGAATCCGGAGGTTCAGAAAATAGCCATTGCCAATACCGAGAGCGCGCCCTATGGCACCGCGGCGATGATTGCTCTGCAGCAGGCCGGATTGTGGGAGACGCTGAAAGGGAAATATGTCTTTCCCCAATCGGTGGCGCAGGCCTTTCAATATGCCGAGACGAAGAGCGCCGATGTCGGGTTTTGTGCCTATTCATCCGCCCTCTCCGACAAGGGGAAGGATGGCTGCTTTTATCCGGTACCGGAGGCTCCGCCCATCGTGCAGGCCGCCTGCATTCTCAAACGAACGGAAAACCGATCGTCTGCCGAACAATTTGTTGTATTCATGCAGTCACCTGAAGCTCAGAAAATCAAAGAGAAGTATGGATATAGATAAATGGATCTGACGCCGCTCTGGCTCTCTATGAAACTTGCATGTATGACGACTGTGATACTGGTCATTATAGCGGCACCGCTGACTTATCTGCTCGTATACATCCGCTTCGCCGGCAAATCGTTTTTCGAGGCCCTGCTCACCCTTCCCATGGTCTTGCCACCGACGGTCCTCGGCTTTTACCTGCTCCTGGTCATGACGCCCCAGGGGAATATCGGCCGCTTCTGGCAGGCCGTGACCGGGTCTCCCCTGATTTTTACCTTCGCGGGGATTGTCGTGGCATCGCTTGTCTACAGTCTCCCTTTCGCCATCCAACCCATGAAGGCGGCCTTTGAAAAGATGGACCGCCGCCTTTTGGAGAGTGCCTATGTCCTGGGGTTGTCGCCTCTGACCACGTTTTTCAAGGTTGTTATCCCTAATACCATCAACGGACTGGCGGCATCGGCGATTCTCGTGTTCATCCACACCCTTGGCGAGTTCGGGGTTATCCTTATGGTCGGAGGGAGCATCCCCGGCGAGACGAAGGTCGCATCCATTGCAATCTATGAGGCGGTCGAAGCACTCCGCTATCGGGATGCCGCCTTGATGTGTCTGATCCTGGTACCGATCAGTTATCTCTTTCTCCTTCTCATCAACCGGCTGACCCGGAGGCGGATATATGGCGCTTAATATCTCGATAAAGAAAAAACTGCTCCATTTTGATCTCGATGTTTCTTTTTCCTGCAGGAAGAGCCGCCTGCTCGCCCTGGTAGGACCATCAGGTGCAGGTAAGACGACAATCATCAGGATACTGGCTGGTCTTGACCGGCCCGACGAAGGACGGATTACCTATAACGGTGAAGTCTGGGTGGACACGGATAAAAAGATATTTCTCCCGCCTCAGGAGCGGCATCTGGGATATGTCTTTCAGGAATATACGCTGTTTCCCCATCTGACGGTCGCCGGGAATGTGGCTATTTCCGCTGACGATAAGGAAGATGTTCCGTCTCTCCTTCACCGGTTCAACATCGGACATTTGAAGAATCGGAAACCCGATAAAATATCCGGGGGCGAACGTCAGCGCTGCGCCATATGTCAGGCCATTGCCCGGCGTCCCCGTCTTCTCCTGCTTGACGAACCCTTCTCCGCCCTCGACGCTTTGACCCGGCAGAAGCTCCGAGAAGAGGTGCAAAAGCTGAAACGGGAGTTGTCGATTCCCGTTATTCACGTGACCCATGACATATCGGAGGCCCTCTATCTCGGGGATGACGTGCTTCCCATGGTAAACGGGAGAATTGTCCGAAAATGGATGGTCCAGTTCATGTTGAAAGGCCGTCCACGTGCACAGGAGAGGTTTACTGAAGATTTGAATGGTTTCGATCCCCGCGACAGGAACGAACTTTCCGTCCTGTATGACTCTTTGGAGGTAATGCATTAGTGAATATCGGACCCTATTCTTTTGATGAATATATTCATCTGGTAAAATCATTCCACGGCCACATCGCTCCCGGCATGATTATCGGGGGCATCATGGTCGATACGGCCCTCAATAACACACCGGCGGGTGATTTATTCGACGCCCTTTGCGAAACGGAAAACTGCCTTCCTGATGCGGTTCAGCTTCTCACTCCCTGCACGGTAGGAAACGGATGGCTTCGCATCGTCAATTTTGGCCGATACGCTGTCACGCTCTATGAAAAGTACAAGGGGGATGGAGTCAGAGTCTATCTCGATCCATCGACGCTTGATGAGTGGCCGGCAATCAAGGAATGGTTTTTCAAGCTCAAACAGAAGAAAGACCAGAATTCTGAACTTCTGTATGAGCAGATCAGAAAGGCTGGAGCCGAGTTGTGCAAAATTCAAAATGTCCATATGCACCCTCGATTTATGGAAAAACGATCCAAGGGAGATACCAACGTCTGTCCTTTGTGCGGGGAAGCCTTTCCATCGAAAGACGGTGAAATCTGTCGCGGATGCGGTAGTGAAAAACCCTACACGGATATTGCCACGTCACGATCTGTCGCCATAGAGATATCACCACCTCTTAGGGCAGTTCCGGTTGAGGATGCCGTCGGGCGTTCCCTGCTCCACGATATGACCCGTATCGTTCCAAACAGTGAGAAAGGCCCCGCGTTCAGGGACGGCCAGGTGGTCAAGAAAGATGACATCAATCTGCTTCTGATGATGGGAAAGAAAACTGTATACGTCAAAAACACTACCGCACTTGGCGATGAGTGGGTCCATGAAAACGAGGTTGCGACAAGATTGGGACGGGTCATGGCAGGTGACGGTGTCACCTTCACGGACGTTCCCAGCGAAGGAAAGGTTACGTTCAGTGCGGACCGGGACGGTCTTCTCGTTGTCGATGAGGAACGCCTGATTAATTTTAACTGTGTCCCCGATGTGATGTGTGCCAGCCGACAGAGTTATACCGTTGTATCCTGCAATGACAAAATCGGGGGAACCAGAGCAATTCCACTCTATCTTTCCCGGGCTATTCTCGATAAAGCTTTGGTGGTACTGAACGAGAAACCTCTGTTCACCGTGTTACCCCTGCGGCAGCCCCGGGTGGGCATCCTTGTGACCGGGACGGAAGTGTACGAGGGATTGGTGGAAGATGGTTTCGCCCCCCTGATCCGCAAAAAGCTGGAGCGATTGGGAGCCCATATCTTTCATTCCCGTATCGTCCCCGATGATCGAGACACTATCTCCGGGACAATCAAGGAACTGATCAATGAGGGTATCGATCTGCTCATCACCACCGGGGGACTTTCAGTGGATCCCGACGATTTGACCCGCGCGGGCTTGGAAGACGCCGGCGCTACCGACATGCTTTACGGCGTTCCCATACTACCCGGGGCGATGACCCTTCTCGCCCGTATCGGAGATGTCAAGGTTATCGGTGTTCCCGCCGGGGCATTGTATTTTAAAACGACGAGCTTCGATCTGCTCGTTCCTCGCCTCCTGGCCGGACTTACAATATCCCGGTATGATCTTGCCAGGATGAGCAGCGGTGCATTTTGTCTTGAATGTCCAAACTGTACTTTCCCCCTGTGTCCTTTCGGCAGGTAGTGCATTTTATTTTTACGGAATGTATAGAAAGGATTTTCGGGTCAGGCGTTCTGAATTCCTTTGCAAGTCCTGATGAAGATAAAACAGAAATACAAAGCATAACATATAAGGAAATCAATGTTTTACGAATCATTACGTTATAAATTTTTGCAGCTGGCCGAAGAAAAATCATTATTAGATAATAAGATAACCGTAAGAACACACATTTTAAAACCGGATGAAGCCATCGGTAATCCTGACAGAAGGGACTTTCCTTTACTAAAGGGCAAAGAGGTACTCATGCAGGCTACATTTTCTAATATGAAGGGACAGGCATATACCGATACACCATCAGAATTTTCCGGGTTCTTGAGGGAAATTGTCAATCTTCCGTTACATGAGTCTCATCACAAAGCGCTGTTTATTGCATCTTTAAATGCCGTTATGAAATATCTGCATCCCGATTTGCCAACGATTCATTGCAGAAATAATGAACCTGAGGAATGTGCAGAGCAAATAGTTACGTTCATAAAAACGCTGCGGCCGCACTCTGCCGGAATCATCGGCCTGCAGCCGGCCATTTTGGATGCTATGGTAAAAACCCTAGGGAAAGAAAATGTAATGTGTGTTGATCGGGATGAAGATAACAAAAATAAGATCAAATATGGGATACCGATTGAATGGGGTGACAGAAAGGCTATCGAAGACCTTTTTAAAAAGGGCGATGTCATTTTAGCGACAGGATCCTCTGTGGCAAATGGTTCGCTGCCTGATATTCTCGGTATCGCACAAGATCATGATTCGACTCTTTATTTTTATGGTACGAGCATTGTCGGCACTGCTCGCCTGATGGGACTGAATCACCTGTGCTTTAAAGCAACATGAGTCGCCCCCGACATATGAAAGCTACTTTGAGAGGAAGAAAAGCTGTTATCTGTAAAGATGCTGCCCTGTAGTAATAGGGCTGAGCAGCGGGAAACGTAATCAGGATGCTGTGATTACATTGGTCTAAAAGGGATAAAAAAGATGGAATTGAATGACATACTGTACGATCTATTTGTATCAAAGGCCAGTGAAGTAACGATTGAAATATTGAGTTTGGGCCTCGGATATACGGCAGTTAAAACATCAGACGGCGGGACGGGAATTGCCTATACTTATTTTGACAGTAAAAAATCCTGCTCGGTCATTAAAGAAAATTATGATTATGAAGGTAGACCTGCTGTTAATCTCCTCGAAAAGATAAAGAGCGTGAATACCATTGAAAGAAGCATGGCTCTTGCACTTATAAATGCGCTTAATTATGATGAAGCACTTTTGTTGCCGGAGGATGAAAATAATAACATATTGTTCAATGCATTTGATATTTGTAAAGGAACAAGGGTTGCCATGGTAGGCTTTTTTGGACCGCTCATCAACATTTTTAAAGAGAGGGGGGCTTCCCTGGAAATCATCGATATTGCACGTGGCCTTGGTTGCGAGGACGAATTTTATGAAAAACTGAGAAACTGGGCAGACGTGCTGTTTTTAACATCAACTTCTATTTTAAATAATACAACCGAGGAAATACTTGGAAAAGCTGGCAAAAATCTCAAGACTATCCTTTTGGGACCCAGCACTCCGATGGTACCAGACGCATTCGGACACCTGCCGGTTCATATGCTCGCAGGAACAGTGCCATTGGAAAAAGATAAAGTCTTGAAGGCCATACGGCATGGAATGGGGACCCCCATCATCCATAGATTCAGCCGCAAAATCTTCTGGCTATCATCTTCTTAATGAATCCTGAAAATATTAAATCTGTGAAGATTCGCAATCATCTTCTTTTTTAGGAAAAACGATCGGAGTGAAGCATGACCGACTGTACTTTAGCTCCCCACACTCCTATCTTCCGATAGACACTGCTAAGTATTTCGGGTTCTACAGGGCAGATTCTTCAGGTTTGGCGTGCGGTTTATAACTGAACTCTCCTGAGCCTGAGGGAATTGGTTATCACCGATACCGAGCTGAAGCTCATCGCCGCCGCCGCGATGATGGGTGACAGAAGCAGACCGAAGACGGGGTAGAGCACACCGGCCGCTATCGGCACGCCGATCGAGTTATAGATGAAGGCGAAGAAGAGATTCTGGCGGATATTGCGCATCGTCGCCCGGCTGAGGCGTCTGGCACGCACGATGCCCCGCAGGTCCCCCTTGACCAGTGTGATGCCCGCACTCTCCATGGCAACGTCCGTCCCCGTTCCCATGGCGATCCCCACCTGGGCTTGCGCCAGCGCCGGCGCGTCATTAATGCCGTCACCGGCCATGGCAACCATCCGTCCCTTAGCCTGGAGTCGCTTCACCACCGCCACCTTCTGTTCGGGGAGCACCTCGGCCTGGACCTGACGAAGACCGAGGGTGTCGGCAACAGCCTGAGCCGTCGCCCGGTTGTCACCCGTGAGCATGACTATGGTGATCCCCTCTGCGTGGAGATCGCGGATCGCCTCTGGGGTAGACTCCTTGATGGGGTCGGCTGCACCGATCAGACCGGCGGCATTACCATCGATACCCAGGAACATGACTGTCTGGCCTTCGGCGCGAAGCGACTCGGCCTGACGGGACAGATCACCGGGATCTATCCCCATCTCCTCCATGAGAATGAAGTTGCCCAGCGCGACCGTATGCCCATCGACGCTCCCAGTAACGCCCTTTCCTGTCTGCGACTGAAAGTCGCCTGCCGTGGCCGGTTCAACACCCTTCTCCTGGGCGCCCCGGACGATGGCCTCGGCAAGCGGGTGTTCACTTGCCCGTTCGAGACCGGCGGCGATGCGCAGAACCTCATCTTCACTGATTCCCTCAATCGCCCTCACGGTGACCAGCTTCGGCCTTCCCTCGGTGAGGGTTCCCGTCTTGTCAACCACGAGGGTGTCAATCTTTTCCATGATCTCCAGCGCCTCGGCATTCTTGATCAGCACACCGGCCGTGGCACCGCGGCCGGTCCCCACCATGATCGCGATGGGTGTGGCAAGGCCCAGGGCGCACGGGCAGGCGATGATCAGAACGGCAACCGCGTTGACGATTGCGTGGGCCAGGCGCGGCTCCGGCCCCCAGAAGACCCAGACCACGAAGGCTATGGCGGCGGCGAGCACCACGGTCGGGACGAAGTACCCCGAAACCACGTCTGCCAGCTTCTGTATCGGGGCGCGCGAGCGCTGGGCATCGGCGACCATGTTCACGATCTGCGACAGGAGCGTGTCGGCCCCCACCTTCTCGGCCCGCATGAGCAGACTCCCCGTTCCGTTCGTGGTCGCGCCGATCAGCTTATCCCCGGAAGCCTTTTCCACCGGGATGGGTTCACCGGTGACCATCGACTCATCGACGCTGCTCCCCCCTTCGATCACCGTGCCGTCTACCGGGACATTCTCGCCGGGTCGCAGGCGCAGTACATCTCCGGGTTTGACCTGCTCAAGCGGGATGTCTTCCTCTGTACCGTCGGCGCGGACGATCCGTGCGGTATTGGGGGCGAGGGCGAGCAGCATCCTGATCGCGGTGTTGGTACGCGAACGGGCCCGCAGTTCAAGGACCTGACCCAGGAGGACCAGGACGGTAATCATCGCAGCAGACTCGAAATAGACGTGTACCATCCCCCCTCCCATTCGCATGGCAGAGGGAAAGATCTGAGGAAAGAGGAGAGCGACCACACTGTAGATCCAGGCCACCGAAACGCCGAGACCGATCAGCGTGAACATGTTGAGGTTCCAGGTCCGGACCGACTGCCAGCCGCGGACGAAGAAGGGCCAGCCGCCCCAGAGCACCACCGGTGTGGCCAATATGAATGAGATCCACTGAACGGCCCGCAGGGAGAGCCACTCCGGCAGCAGGGCCGGCAGGAGGTCGCCCGTCATGGCGAGCAGAAATACCGGGACTGCCAGGGCTGTGCTGATCCAGAAGCGCCGTGTCATATCGATGAGTTCGGGGTTTTCCTCCTCCGTGGTGACGGTGCGCGGCTCGAGGGCCATCCCGCACTTCGGGCAGCTCCCCGGATGGTCCTGCGTCATCTCCGGGTGCATCGGACAGACATAATCGGTCGTGGTTGCGGCAAGTGGCGCCCCGGAGGGTTCCAGTGCCATCCCGCACTTGGGACAACTTCCCATGGTGGGCTGACTGATCTCCGGGTGCATGGGGCAGGTGTAGAGGACAGGCCCGCCGGCCGCAGCTTCAGGAGCCAGTTCCTTTTTCAGGTAGCGCTCCGGATCTTCTTTGAACTTGTTCAGGCAGTGCTCGCCGCAGAAATAGAAGTCCTTGCCCTTATACTTGTAGTGATGCGGCGAGTCGGTCGTCACGTCCATTCCGCAGACGATGTCCTTGAGCATATCCCCTTCCGCCCTCCCCTTTTTCAGGTAGTGTTCCGGGTCTTCTTTGAACTTGTTCAGGCAGTGCTCGCTGCAGAAATAGAAGTCCTCGCCCTTATAGCGGTAATGATTCGGCGAGTCGGTCGACACGTTCATCCCGCAGACGACATCCTTCAACGCGCCGTCCTCTTTCATGTGGTCCGAGTTCATAGTCATTCCCCTCCTTATCCGTTCCCCTTCCTGTGACTGGCACTCCCGAGCACCCTTTCAAGACTCGTGAACCCTATCTCCCCCTGGCCCAGGACCGTTTGCACAAAACGCCGCTTATCATCGCGCCCGTACGTATCAAAAAGATTCAGGAATCGGCGCAGGCCAATGGTATAACATTGTTGGTACCCCGGATTCAATGGATATCTCCGGGCCAAGCCGATCGCCCTCTTCTCGTCGATACCTGTTTTCTTCAGATACTCCGCCGCCTCGGGGATATCGATCGTCCCGGTCTGGAGGCCGATATCGACCCTCCCTCTCACGGCGCGCCAGAGTCTGCGTCTGGCCAGCAGCAGGCGATCCGCAGGCCCGTCAAAGTATCCTGTGAGTTTCATCAGTTCCTCCGCGAAGCAGGCCCACCCCTCGTAGACGATGGGCTGTTCGACGGTCCTGCGACAGCTCCTTTTCAGGCTCCAGCGTGAGATATCCATGAGATGATGTCCCGGATAGGTTTCATGAGCGGAGAGCATCGGGTATTCACGGAGGTCCTCCCCCTGTGACGCGTGGGCATCGATGACATAGAAGATCCCCCCCGAGGGAGGATGTCCGGGGGATATGCTGTAACCGGAGGCCGATCGGGTGG
>JAFGQD010000173.1 GCA_016935875.1 Deltaproteobacteria bacterium | reverse complement strand
TTGATCTGCAGCCATCCCATGATACCGAAATTAATGATAACAGCGATACTCATGGGTATCAGGGCCAGGGGGCCTGCCTTTATCTGCCGGAACAACAGGGCGACGATAAGGCCCACGACCAGGAGTGAGAGAAAGAGGCTCTGCATTTGCCCTCTGACTATATAATGAGCGAGCTTGACATTCATCATGGGAAAGCCGCTGATAGTGTACGATATTCCCTCCGGCAGGGTCCTGTCCAGATAGGCCGCTATTTCATCAGCTATCCTGCTGATCTCCGTTGTACCCACATGGTAGTCTTCCTTTTCGCAGAGCCGGGCCATCAGGTTGCAGTTCCTGAAGTCGATATCGACGAAGGGCTCGAACTCGTCGAATCTGCCGTCCGAGTCTTCATCTTCCCCTGAGTAAATCTCCAGATAATCTATGATATCCGAGGAGTTTTCAGGGATCCTGAAAAAAGATATATCGTCGTTGTTCATGGCCATGTGCATGGTCTTGATAAAGTCCGAGAAGGATTCGGTCCTGCCGATATTGAGCTGGGGGTTTTCGTCGGAGACCAGCCACTGTCTCAGCTCTTCAATCATGACGAGAAATTCCGGGTCCTTGACACCGTCGACCTTTCCCGAATCAACAAGAATATCGTAAGACCATCCTCCGCCGAACTTGTCACCGATGGCCAGAGCATTCAGCTTGACCGGGTCATGTTCCCTGAAATA
The DNA here is from genome assembly GCA_016935875.1 of Deltaproteobacteria bacterium. Classification (GTDB taxonomy): domain Bacteria; phylum Desulfobacterota; class Syntrophia; order Syntrophales; family UBA2210; genus UBA2210. The sequence goes on along the minus strand of JAFGQD010000173.1, from coordinate 7,786 downwards.
ATTCATAAAGGTGGTTTCGATGTTGATCCGGGATGCTCCCGCCAGCGATATTGCGATGAGAATACCGACGACGATCAGCACCTTACGATAGTGAACAATGGAGCCCTTCGCCATCAGGGCTATGATTCGATCAACCATCGTTGTTATTACTTTGTCCTTTTTAAACAGCGCGGAAGGTCTTGTCCTCGGCAGGAGGACGAGAGAGGCGGGGATCAGTGAGCAGGAGATAAATACGGCAAACATAACCCCGATGGCGGAGGCAATCCCCCACTCGCGTATGGCCGAGACCTGACTGGTTGCCAGGGTCATAAAGGCGATGAAGGTGGTCAGCCCGGCCAGGAGGATAGTCAGTGATATATGGGACATGGATTCGGAGACTCCCTCCCGCTTATCCATCTTCATGATGGAGTTGAAATCGGCGTAATACTGGTTGAGCAGGTGGATGGCATATGAACTTCCCACAGCGATCATCAGGGGGGGAATGGACACGCCGACCCCGGTGATCCGATATCCAATATACCCCATGAGACCCAGGATCCACAGTTCCGCCAGCCCGAGCGTGATGAAGGGCAGCACCACCCCCCGGATTGACCGGAAATTCACATAGAAGACGATAACGACAACCAGCAGGACAAGGGGGATATTCCTGAACAGGTCCACATGCATATACTCGTTCATCCACATATTCACAACAGGGACGCCGGAGGATATAATGGTAAAATAGCTTCGGTAGCTGTCGGTAACCTCTGTCATTTCGCGTATGGCAGGGTCCTGGTCGTCCAGATTGATGAACTTGATGACGACACAGAAATCGGTTATCTCCCCGGTCTGAGCGTCTCTGCTGTAGAGTCCCTTTTCGAAGGAGGGGTTCCGCTCCAGGCGTTTTCTGAATTCCTCGATCTCTTTTGGGGAGGAGGGGAGTATTCTCCTCCCGCTGTCATCCTTTTCAACAAGGTCGTATGTCTCGAGGGTATCATTTTCTCCTTTAATGTCCTCTATCGTTAAAGGGGAGACGATCGTGTCCACGACCTCCTTTTTCTTGAAATCCATCGAATGAAGGATCTGCCCACGCAGCTTTTTGAGTCCGCGTGCGCTTATCAGGTCGGTTTCACCGGACGTTCCGATCTTTCTTGCGAGCAGTCTCTGGAAGGCCGGATCATCGTCAAACGCCGCCATCAGGTCGCTGTACAGGACTTCTCCCCATGACATGATTGAATCAAACCTTTTCAGTCGCAAGCTCTCCCTCTCCTCGTCGAAGTCTTTGTATTCTTCCAGGTCGGTAAGGAGAAGATCGAGCTTTTGGAAAGTTTCAGCACTCCACAGATTATTGGAGGAAACGGCCATGATTGCAAACCGGCCGTTATCTCCGTAGATCTCCTTCAGTTTATTGTAATTGATATACTCAGGGTCATTCTTTGGCATGAAGGATTCGACGGAATTATCAAATTCCAGTTTTGTTATTCCGGGGACCAGCATCACCGTCAGAATGACAAGCATGATAAGTATGGGGATGGGCCTTCGCAGGACAAAATTGATGTATCTGTTCATAGAAAAAACCTGGTAGACGACTTTACGTGTATTGCAGACATAAACTAAGTAAGTTATATATATATCATTACAAAGTCAAACCATTTATGACGGTTTGTCGGTTGTCGTAACTTTTCATTGATCCTGTACGGGATCATCATTGTTAGCTTTTCTCCCTTGCTTTTCCGGATCAGGATACTCTAATATAGTGTTGGTGTGAAGATATTTGAAATTTCGTGTACCTGTTCAGGTGTTTATTTCCATTTTGATTCCTGAATCGCAACTCCTGCCTCCTGAGCGGTTACAAACAGTATTCTAGTGAAAGGAATAAAAAATGAAGATAAGTAGTGTGGCACAGATGAGGGAGCTGGACAGAACAGCCATTGAGAAATTAGGAATAGAAGACAACCTGTTGATGGAGAACGCGGGTCTTGCCACATGCACTGTTATTCAGAGTGAGTTTGGAATAACGGGAAGGAAGTTCATTGTATTCTGTGGATTGGGAAACAATGGCGGTGATGGGTTTGTTATCGCGAGAAAGATACATTCAAACGGCGGACATGTCAGGCTGTTTATTATCGGTGATCCGGGCCGGTTCGCGGGCTGTGCAGGGATGAATCTTGATATTATCAGAAAGCTTCCACTGGAGATTGAGGTGGTCAAAGATGCCGCCTCTTTGAGGGTGATCATCTCCCACTGTGACGCGATTATAGACGCTATCTTCGGTACCGGTCTCACGAGGAACGTTGAGGGTCTCCACCGGGATGTGATAGAGCTGATAAACGAAGCCGGGAAACCGGTCTTCAGTGTCGATATCCCTTCGGGTGTCAATGGCGACACAGGGATGATCATGGGCGCGGCGGTGAAGGCGGATTATACCGTCACCTTCGGCCTTCCCAAAGCGGGAAACATGCTCTTCCCCGGATATGATCTGTGCGGGAAACTGTATGTAACTCACATATCCTTCCCCCCTTCGCACTACAACGATGATTCCATAAAAGTCGAAATAAACAGTACGCCCCAGATTCCTCCGAGAGGTGTGGACGTCCATAAGGGAGATCTTGGTGATGTTCTTTTTATCGGGGGTGCCTCCGGTTATATCGGGGCCCCATATTTCGCGGCATTCTCATTCATGAAGGCGGGAGGCGGCTATTCGCGTCTTGCGGCGCCGCGATCGATTACGCCATTCATAGCAGGGAAGGCGAGTGAGATTGTTTTTGTTCCTCAGGAAGAGACACCCACCGGCAGTATAGCCTTCAAAAATAAAGATTCCCTGCTGGGACTTTCTGAGAAGGTGGATATGGTCGTGCTGGGTCCGGGCCTGTCGCTTGACGAAGAGGCGCAGGAGCTTGCGAGGGAACTCGCGCGCGGCATCACGAAGCCCATACTGATAGATGGAGACGGGATTACCGCACTGAGCGAGGATCTGCAGATTATCAGAGAGAGAAAGGCGCCTACCGTCCTGACGCCCCATTTGGGGGAGATGTCCAGGATTACAGGTGTTGATGTTGAAGATATAAGGGCAAACAGGATAGCGGTATTACAGGGCGTCGCCGGTGACCTGAACGCGATAATCGTAATGAAAGGCGCCAATTCGCTTATAGGATATCCTGACGGACGGGTGTTTATCAACCTCAGCGGGAATGCCGGTATGGCAACGGCAGGGTCAGGCGATGTGCTCACCGGTACGATTGCAGCCATGTTTGGATTGGGCCTGCCCATCGAGGACGCAGTGAGAAAGGGCGTGTTCATGCACGGGTTTTCCGGCGACCTCGCTGCAGAATATGAAGGCGAAGATGGCATAACTGCTCAGGATATAATGGATTATCTGTCTCTCGCGGTAAAGATGGACCGTGAAGGATTGGATGAGGCCCTTCATTCAAAGTATGAGGGAACAGTTGTACTATGAGGCCGGAGACTAGAGGACTATCCAGGGATTTCGATGTTGAGAGCATATTGAAGTATTACGTAGATTATATACACCCCCAGCAACCATGCCCCCTGCCATTTCTTGAACCATCCTCCTTTGTTCATAAAGATAAAGGTCCTGAATGAGTAAAGGATAATGAGCATGGCGGGAAAATGGAATGTGAAGAAGTTTGGCGGTATGGCGAGTGGCTTGACCGCTGCCGCGGCCCCTATGACGAAAAGACAGTTGAGCACATCGGCCCCCACGACATTCCCGACCATGATCTCCGGGTGACCCTTTCGGATGGATGACAGGGCAGTCATAAGTTCCGGTAATGAAGTGCCCAGGGCAACCATAGTGGCGGCTATGACATCATCGGGTACGCCAATTCGCAGTGCAATTTCCGCCGCCCCCGGGACAAGTAAACGCGCCCCGGCAATTATCAAAAACAATCCTCCGGCAATCATTCCCAGGCAGGTTCCTGCATGGGTAATTCCCTCATCACTATGATTCTCTTCGATTGAGGCTGTATCCTGTATGGACCACCGGTAGGTCATGTACATATAAGCCGCGAGAAGTATCAGGAAGAAGATACCCACCCATCGATGCAGCACCGGTTCCCCGGTCGTTGAAGCGAGGGCGTAGACGGAAATAATGACAAGCAGCGTGGCAACCCCCACCTGCACCCAGCCTGTCCTGTTGAGTATAAAACGATTGACCGGAATGGGTGCGAGTACGCAGGCAAGGCCGAGGATCAGCCCGGTGTCGGCAATTATGGAACCGACGCCATTTCCCAGGGCGAGACCCGGATTTCCCATCCATGCCGCCATTACGGAAACAAACGCCTCCGGCATAGTGGTGCCGAGAGAGATGATGGTCGCGCCGATTACGATCTTGGGAAGACCGGTTCGCGTTGCCAGTCCGACAACGCCGTCTACCATCCAGTCAGCGCCCTTGGAAAGGATCACTATGCAGATGAGGATCGAGATCAGAAGGAGGAGGGCAGGAGCTCCCGCCATCAGATTGCTAAGTGCATCAGCGTCCCACAGCCAGCGAAACGTGTCCATATAATACCCCCAGATCTCATTAACAAACTCAGGTTAAGCGAAGTGGGTTAAACGCGGAACGCCTAATCCACAGGAACCGTATAATGATAGTCTTTCATTTACTATCTTTCATGAACAAATTATATCCTTCAATTATCTTTAGCAATTGTTTTATTTATCAGACTTTACTTAACTCTTAACGTTTTGAAGGTTATCAACTTCTCTCATACCAAATTGAACGTCTTCTGACAATTGATATCTCGGTCAGGGAATGGGAGGTCGCTTGATCTGAGTGTGCAGTTCCGAAAAACGTTTAGCTTTACCGGTTATGGGCTCGCGTCTTGCGTCTTTAAGAAAAATGTATTACAGAAACAGTGTATAATTCAATTTTTAAATTTAGTATCACAGGAGCTTGAAGCCATGGCGATCTCGAGGAAAATTGAAGGTTTTATGTCGAAGTCTTCTTGGATAAGGAGAATGTTTGAGGATGGAATGAAGCTGAAGGAAAAGTATGGAGCGGAAAATGTCTTCGATTTCAGTCTCGGAAATCCGAATGTGGATCCCCCGGACAGGTTCAGAGAGCTGCTGCAGGAGATTGCGGGGGAATGTACACCAGGCGCCCATATGTACATGCCGAATGCCGGTTACGAACAAACGAGGGGTGAAATCGCGGCGCATCTTTCCGGTGAGCATTCGGTGAGCCTGTCTCCGGAACATGTCATTATGACCTGTGGTGCCGGAGGAGCTCTGAATGTTGTGTTTAAAACGCTCCTTGATCCGGGTGATGAAGTCATCATATCGAAGCCGTTTTTTGTCGAATACACCTTTTATGTGGATAATCATGGAGGTGTCCCCGTATTAGTAACGACACATGAGGACTTTTCCCTGAATCTGGATGCCATTGAGAGTGCCATAACAGAGAAAACAAAGGTGATTTTGATCAATTCTCCGAATAACCCCACCGGAAAGGTGTATGACGAGAAGTCTATAAAGGGGCTTTCGCTTCTTATCGCGAGAAAGGAAAGAGAACTTGGCAAAGAGATATATCTCGTTTCCGATGAGCCTTACAGCACGATAGCCTACGATGAGATACGGGTCCCCAGCATTCTCAAAGCTTGCAAAAACAGCCTGCTGGTGACGTCATATTCAAAGAGTCTGTCTGTTCCGGGAGAAAGGATCGGCTATATAGCCATTGGCCCTGAAGTATCGGATATTGGCAGGCTTATCGGAGGGATTACCCTTTCTAACCGGATTCTCGGTTTTGTGAACGCCCCGGCGCTTATGCAGAGGATTGTGGGACGGATGCAGGGCATATATGTCGATGTCGATCACTACAGGAGGAAACGAGATCTGCTGTGTGAAGGCCTTTGGGCAGCGGGATACGAGTTTGAAAGGCCCGATGGCGCCTTTTATCTTTTTCCCCGAACGCCGATAGACGATGATGTCGAATTTGTCCGCGCCCTGCAGGAGAAAAATATCCTTGTTGTTCCGGGGACTGGATTCGGAGGTCCCGGACATATCCGTATCGCTTACTGCGTTGACGATTCTACGATTATAAACTCGATGGATGGATTCGAGGCAGTAATGAAAAAATACAAAAAGAGTTAAGGGAGCATCCGGAGGGTTAGATGGAAGAGAATCGACCATGGGGATATTATCAGGTACTCTCTGATGAAGCGGATTATAAGGTAAAGAAAATAGTTGTCTATCCCGGCATGCGTTTGAGCCTCCAGAGACATCGCTATCGTGATGAACACTGGTATATGCTCAGTGGAGCGGCTGTTGTCACCATCGGCAGCGAAGCTTTGCATGTAAAAAGCGGACAATCGGTGGATATCCCAAGAGGTGCGCTCCATCGCATAACGAATTCAGAGACAGAGCCTGTAATGTTTATAGAGGTACAGACTGGTGAGTACTTCGGGGAGGATGATATCGAACGGGTTGAGGATGATTACGGACGGGTGTGAATCAGGTGGCTGATATGGAAACCGTGAAAATTACCATACTCGGGTCGGGGACATGCGTTCCCTCTCTTACACGCAGTTCCTGCTCTGTGCTTGTGGAGATCGGCAGCGCAAAGCTCCTTTTTGACATGGGCACCGGTACAATGAGACGTCTCCTCGAATCGGGTGTCACGATAGGCGAGGTATCCCATATCTTTTTCAGTCACCTTCATCCTGATCACACCGGAGAACTGATAAGTTTTCTGTTCGCGAGCAAGTATCCGGAGGAGAGCCGGAGGCACAATAGGATCAGGATTACTGCCGGCGTGGGATTTATGGATTTTTACGAAGGGCTGAAAGAGGTGTATGGGCGGTGGATGGAACTGGAAGAGGGGATTGTGGATATCTTTGAGTTGAGCAATTCAGGACCGGACTGCATGCAGCTTGGATTTTTGGATATAAACACCCTTCCCATGGATCATATAGAAAGCAGCATCGGTTATCGTATAACGACACCTGATAATACATCGATCGTTTATACGGGGGATACCGATTATTGTGAAAATGCGGTAAGGCTTGCCATAGATGCCGATTTACTGATATGTGAGTCTGCGTTTCCGGATGAGTTGAAAGTTGACGGTCATCTGACGCCGTCTCTCGCGGGCAGGATTGCCTCCGAGGCCGGTGTAGAGAACCTCGTCCTCACTCATTTTTACCCAGATTGCGAGGGGATTGATATTGGGGCGCAGTGCAGAAAGACATACGACGGCAGACTTGTGTGTGCCGAAGATCTCATGCGGATTGAGATTAAAGACAAATGCCTCAACCTTTTACAATAGCGGATTGTGAACTGGGATATGACTGATACTCCTTCAGAATCGACGTTTGGCACCGTGAAGGATGATGTGCCGATGGTGGATTGGCAATGGTAACCGGTATGCCGAAGATCTGATCCCACCGGCAGGATGCAATGCTTTCCCATCCCCTCTATTTCGTAGGATCAACCGCGTTGACGGCGGCATAGCAACTCCCGCCCCGTGTCTCGGTATCATAAAAGAGGGCAAAGGCCGCAACCCCGCGGTTTGCTGTGACCTGTACACTGCCGTTACTTGCCTGATCCCCATCCAACAAATCAGAAAGCTCGTAGATGCCGCTCCCGTTGGCAGGTATGGCATAATCTCGGGTATACAACGCAGCACCGGACTGGTCGACATACGCGAGGATCACCGTTGCCCCCGAATTATTGGGATTGCTAATATACAGCGTCGTATCCCAATTGTCATCCTGGGCTACATGGGGAACGATCAGGTTTGTTGAAAGCTCCGGTATCAAGGTGATATCCGCCATATTAACCATTCTTC
>JAFGQD010000172.1 GCA_016935875.1 Deltaproteobacteria bacterium | reverse complement strand
GGAAAGGTGGTGCGAAGAACGGGACTGTGAGGTGGACAAGGACGAAGATCTCGCCTGCGAGTGGAACGCCACCAAAAACGCCCTGAAAAATATCGATACACAGGGGTTCAGAAGCATCATGCTCTCAATCGATGGGACGACGCAGGCCTTTGGCATCGCTTCGCAGCTTACGGAAACGATGAGCGCACTCCACTTCCAGAAGGCTTCGGCGCAGTTTAAGGGTCTCTACCAGTTTTTCGACAGGGAATGCGCGCGCAGGCTCTTCCCGGAGTTGGAATACATCAACAAGGAAAGTGACATGGGCCTACCGGGTCTGGCTCAGACAAAACATTCCTACCATCCGGTCATGATGGTAAAGTCATACAAATTGAGCCTCAGGGAACTGATATGACATGCATGAACAGAAAGAGAGGATCAGGGGTTTCATAGAACATCAGGAGATAGTGACGGAACACTCATGGTGATAACGGAAAGACCGATGAAGAGGTAACAGAGATGCCACTGAGCGAATATTTCGAAAAGAGGGTCGGTACGGGTGTCCTTGCCACGGCCGATGCGTCTGGAAAGGTGAACGCCGCGATATACGGCAGACCGCATTTTATTGATGATCAGACCATTGCCTTTATCATGGCCGATCGTCTGACCCACGCCAACCTCCAGGCAAATGACAATGCCGTCTACCTGTTCCGGGAAGCGGGCGACCGGTACGTGGGGAGGCGTCTATATCTGACCAGGACCGGGGAGACGGACGACATTAAATTGATCGAGGAGATCAGGTCACGGCCCCACCACGGCGATCACCCGGAAGATCCCCATGATAAAAAATACCTTGTGTACTTCCACATCGACCGTGTTCTTCCGCTGATTGGAGATACGCTCAAATAGATAAGAACCGTGCGTAAAACGATAAACCGCCGTGTGAAAATTGCTCGCTATTCCCAGGTACCCTGAAAAACGAATATCACATCTCTATGGATAAGAAAACCTGTCTTACTGCTCGCCGGGCGGCCACTTTCCGCACAACAGTCTACGATTATTACGAAAGGCACGGCCGAAGTTTTCCCTGGAGGGAAACCACCGATCCCTACCGGATCCTCGTCTCGGAAGTTATGCTTCAGCAGACGCAGGCACCCCGTGTCCTTTTGAAATACGAAGAGTTTGTTCACCTCTTTCCCGACGTTTCCACCCTTGCCACCGCTTCACTTCATGATGTTTTGGGTGCGTGGCAGGGCTTGGGATACAATCGCCGGGCTCTCTCTCTGAAACAGTCTGCAGAGCGGATCGTTATTCTCCATGGCGGTATTGTTCCCCGCGACGAGGATTCGCTCGTCTCACTGCCGGGGGTCGGCCCCGCCACGGCCCGTGGAGTCAGGGCCTTCGCATTCAACGAACCGGTTGTCCTGATCGAGACCAATATCCGTGCCGTTTTCATCCACCACTTTTTCCCCCGTGAGGAAACCGTCGCCGATTCCAACCTTCGGCCGTTGATAGAGAAAACGCTCGATCGAAGCAACCCGAGACGATGGTACAATGCGCTCATGGATTACGGAACCTTTCTGAAAAAGGCTCATGCCAATCCGGCACGAAGGAGTGCCCATCATCAGATACAATCACCCTTCGAGGGTTCGATACGCCAGATACGAGGGGCTATTCTCCGGCACATACTGGAAAAGGTTCAACTGCCTGAGTCAGATCTAATGAATACAATTGACTGTGACATGGATCTCGTGGGGGAGATCCTTGAGCAACTCGAGCGGGAGCAGATCATTGTCAGGGGCGATGGGAATGTCTCGATCGCCTAGCGGCCGGGGATCTTCAAAGGAGCACAGTGGTATGGTGAGTGAAGACGTATGAGAGCGGAGGAAGAGAGTTTTTTGCGAACGCTTTTCCTTACGCGTTGATCTCATCCACGGAAAATCCGATCTTCAGCGTTACCTGCCAGTAGGAGATTTTTCCCTCCTCTATGTAGCCACGGGTATCGGTAACCTGAAACCACCGGATTTGATGAATCGTTTTGGAGGCCCGTGAGATGGCATGTTCAATTGCCTCCTGCATCCCTTTTGGCGATGATCCTGTGATCTCAATCTGTTTGTACACCTGATCTATCATGGTAGTTCCTCCTTATTGTGTGTTGACCTTTTTATTCACCCTGGTGCTCTTATCAATGTACACGGTTTTTGGGCACTAATAAAGGTCACTGAGATACATTGAAGGCATCAAAGGGTCGGATAATCTTTTTAGAGAGAGGGAAGGGGAGCGGGTAATCAGGGTAACAGTCGGTTGCAGTGCCGAGGGTGTCACAATTTGTCGGGAACATTATATGCACACTCTGCGCAGTTTCAAAGAGAATCGGTGGCAGCGAAACCCTGTATTCCGCCGTCTGAATTCTACATCCACTGGGCGAAATGTTTCTCGTACTGGTATTCCAGAATCTCCTTGTGTTTCAATTCCTCCCGTGCGAGTTTCGAGAAGAGAGATCCCAGATTCGTCCCGCCGTAGTTTTCGAGAAGACCGCTGTAGAGATCATAGGCGGCTTGCTCCATCTTCATGGCGAACTGCATGACATCCTGGGGATCGCTGTCGGGACCGATGGTTCCAGCAATCATATAGTCGCTGAAACTAATCTTGCTGATGTTCTGCTTTCCCCCGATGGCAGCTATGTCACCGCTCGCAAGGGCATCCTTGATCAGTTCTTTGTGCTTCAACTCCTGTGCGGCAAGCTCCTCGAGGAGTTTTTTTGCGGCCATGTTTTTGACGATGTTCCGAAATGATGTATACAGCATAGAAGATGCGTTTTCCTTGTCTGCAGCAAACGTCAAGGCATTTTCCAATGAGTCGAATTTCATCTGCCCACCCCTCCTTTTTCAATAAAAATAGCTTGTATTGGCAATAGTATCGTATCAGCTCTTATTTATCAACATAATCAGAAACCGCCATGCTGGAGACGCTTTGGGAATCAGTGGGGGACATATCTCTGCGAACGGATCTAGCAAGAAGCGTAAACACGGGGATTGTATCCCGCTTTTTTCTATTCTGTTTCGGTAAGGATTAAGGGTGCCGGTCCGGCTGTTCTGTCAGGCGGTGAAAGTGATAACCTCTTTGTCGGTGTTTCTGTGAAGCCTTCCCTCGCTTTCAAGAAATCGGAGGTGGGCGATGGCCTCGCCGGTGGCGAACCACTTTTGTGCGATGGGGAAGAGATCCCAGGTCTCACAGTCGATATCCCAGGACATGCCGGCGGCTATTTCGAAGGCGTTCTTGGTTCCTTTTCCCATCACGTCGATCACTTCATCGGCTCGGTCTTTATGGTGTTTTTTCAGTTCGTCAATCCTCCCCTTGAGATCGGAAAAGAAACTTCTGTGTCCCGGCAGGACGATATCTGCCGGCAGATCGTATACTCTATCGAGGCTGTCCATATAATTCCGAAGAGAGTTCACCTGGTAAGACCAGGATTCGATGTGGGGTGTTATGTCATAGAGGATGTGATCGCCCGAGATGAGAACCTTCTTCTCGGTTTCGTAAAGACAGATGTGTCCCTGGGTGTGCCCCGGTGTTGAGATACACTGGAAACGGTAGTCACCGATCTCAACAAGATCATTGTCACCGATGAGAGTCAATTCGGGGATCGTCTTCGCGCTGTACTTGAAGCCGGGGTGGTTTTGAAGGGCCTTGATAAGCTCATCGGCGGGGAACCCGTTCATCCCGGCGTAATCGATCATGGCCTCCCAGATGCCTTCATCCAGGTAGACCTGTGCGTCGATTCTGCTGAAATAGATGGTGCTGGTTTCCGTTGCCAGACGCGTGACCAGTCCGGAGTGGTCGGCGTGCATGTGGGTTATCAGGAAATCGGTCCTGGAAAGATCGATATCCAGGGCATGTATTCCCTTCTGCATGGCTTCGAAACAGACGGTACGGTTAAACCCTGTGTCGATAATCAGGTTCCGGTCGTCGGCCTTGATTACATAAGAATTGAGTTCTTTCAGTGGACTGTTGGGCAGGGGTACCTCGATCCGGTAGAAACGGTCCATCACCTCGTCGATCATGAATAGGTCTCCTTTGTTCTCAAATCTGCGGCGAGGCTACCACGTTCTCTCGAAAGAAACAAGAAGTTGCCTTGCTCACAATTCACCATCACTCGGTGATTTAACATTCTCTATTAAAGGCCTCTTCTATCATATTTTTCTGTTGAATTTCCCGCTTCTTATGTTACCATGTGGATGTTTTGTGAGGTTCTACAAAGGGTGATTTGCATAAGCCTTGAAAGGAGGATCGTATGTCGAATAATGAAAAATGGAAGGTGTACAATCCCCGGGGTGACAGGCGTGTGGTGGTTACTAAAGAATTGCCGGGTGAAAGGTGGCTGGAAATCCTCATGCAGGCGGGCTGCCGGGTAGATGTCTTCACTTCGACGGAAATTCTGAGTACAGAGGAAATCAGCTCCGCGATAGGCGAAAGATGCTCGGGAGCCATAGGGCAGCTCACTGAGGTCTGGGGGGACGAACTGTTTTCCGTCCTTGAGAAGGCAGGAGGGAGTGCCTACAGTAATTATGCCGTGGGTTACAACAACCTGGATATCGGGGCCGCGACACGGCATGGTATCTGTGTGGGGAACACCCCCGGCGTGTTGACTGAAACAACCGCAGAGATGGCTGTAGCTTTGACATTTTCGGCTGCGCGCAGGGTGGTGGAGGCGGACAGGTTTATGCGCGAAGGAAGGTATCATGGCTGGCTTCCGACCCTTCTCCTCGGAGAGCTTCTCTATGGAAAGACGGTTGGCGTTATAGGCGCGGGACGTATCGGCGCCGCCTATGCACGCATGATGGTTGAGGGGCACAGGATGGATCTCGTGTATTATGATCTGTACCGGAACAGCAATCTTGAAGAAGATATAGCTGCCTATGCGGATTTTCTGAAGTCACGTGGGGAACAACCGGTTACATGCAGGAGGATGGAACGTATTGAAGATGTACTCAGGGTGGCCGATCTTGTGAGCCTGCATCCGGTGCTCGACGAAACCACGCGCCATCTGATAGATGCCGGGCGCTTGGAACTTATGAAGAAAAATGCAATCCTGATTAACGCGAGCAGAGGGCCCTTGATCGATGAGGAAGCCCTCGTGAAGCACTGCCGGAATAATCCTGACTTTCGTGCGGGGCTTGATGTCTTTGAAGACGAACCGGATCTGAAGCCGGGTTTGATTGATCTTGACAATGTGGTGATCGTGCCCCATCTCGGTTCGGCGACCATCTGGACGAGGCAGAGTATGGCTATCCTTGCGGCAGGAAACGTGGCGGGAATCCTGTCGGGGTACCCGGTATGGAAAAGAGAAAGCGTCCTACCCTTCCTGGAAGATAATCCTCCGGAAGCGGCTCCAAGTATTGTCAATTCAGAAGAGATGGGCATCCCGGAATATGCGGGATAGTCGTGCGCGGCAGAGTGGCAGGATTCCGACTTTTTTAAAACGTGTCATACTTTTGTGAAAGGAGGAATGATAAAAAGTCTTCATGAGCTGTGAATTGGGATACACTGTTCGAAACTTTATAGTTTTGGGCAG
>JAFGQD010000171.1 GCA_016935875.1 Deltaproteobacteria bacterium | reverse complement strand
GGGAATGAGGTTCGGGCGAAGTGCGCCGAGATCATTCAGGGGAGGCTTGCCGATATCGGGATAACGGTGAAGATCAGGGTCATCGAATGGGCCGCCTTCATCAATGAATTTATCAATAAGAAGAGATTCGACGCCACGATCCTCGGATGGACTATCACCCTCGATCCCGACCTTTACGATGTGTGGCACTCAAGCAAGACACGGCCCGGCGAACTGAATTTTATCTCTTTCAAGAACGAAGAGGTGGATGATCTGCTGGAGCAGGGGAGGGGTACCTTCGACCAGAAGGAGAGAAAGAGGTATTATGACCGGATTCAGGAGATTCTTGCGGAGGAGCAGCCGTACACCTTCCTGTATGTGCCGGATGCTCTTCCCATCATCAGCAGCCGGTTCCACGGTGTAGAACCCGCTCCCATCGGTATCGGTTATAACTTCATCCGGTGGTATGTTCCGAAAAGTGAACAGAAGTATGTGATGACACAATAACGTATTACTGGGTGAACGCGAAGCCATCTCCTGTAAGGAGCGACAGACAGGCTTCTACCACTTCGGTATCGTAGAGGGTTCCCTTATTCTGTGAAATTTCCTCAATAGCCTTGTTCTGCGCTAGAGCCGACCTGTACGGACGGTGGGACACCATGGCTTCAACCACGTCAGCTACGGCGATAATCTTTGCCTCGATATGCATTTCGTCTCCGCTAATGCCATGGGGATAGCCTGAGTCGTCTACCCTTTCGTGGTGTTGAAGTACAATCTCTGATATAGGCCAGGGGAACTCTATCCCTTTTAATATATTGCTTCCTACCTCCGGATGAGTCCTGATCAGTGCCATCTCATCTTGAGTAAGCATCCCGGGTTTGCTCAGGATCTCGGCAGGAATCTGGATCTTGCCGACGTCATGTATCAGTGCCGCCATTTTTACCCCTCTCGTTTTTTCTGATGGGAGACCCATTTTCCGCGAGATAGCACAGGCAAGTTGTGCTACACGTTGTTGATGACCGGCCGTGTAAGGATCTCTAACCTCCACCGTGAATGCCAGTGTTCTTATGGTTTCTTCCAGCATACGCTCTAATTTGCCGGAGCTTTTTTCCAGTTCCAATCCGGTTGCCTTGCGCTCAGTGATATCACGGGCAACCCCCCGGAATCCCACGGGTATGCCTGATGAATCCGTCAGCAGAGAGGCTGACAAATCGAAGATTCGCATGCTTCCATCTTTTCGTAACATCTCGTAATCCGAAATTGTTGCCGGTTTTCCCGTTGTATATATCTCGTTGAAGGTTTCGAAGGCCTGCTTTGCTTTCTTCGAGGGTGTGTATTCTCTGTTGTTCATTCCCATTAACTCTTCCTTCGAGTAGCCCATTGTCCTGCACAGTGCATCATTGAAGAATATGAAATTTCCGGCAAGGTCAAGCTCGAAATACCCCTCCTCGATACTTTCGAGTACACTGCGATATCTCTCCTCGCTTTTTTTCAGCATCTCCTCGGTATGCTTTCGTTCACTGATGTCTCTGGTAATGGAGAAAAAGCCCGTGCGCTCTCCACCGCTGTTTCTCAGAAAGCTGTTTTTGGTTTCTGTCCATATGGTGGAGCCATCCTTTCTGATCAGTTCCAGTGCCACGGGAGAATGCCGTTCAGACGCATCCCATTTTTCATACTCTCTTATCCTTTTGTTAATTGCGTCAAGAAACGTATCCATAGCCCCGGGTGCTATTACACGCTTGAAGCCGAATTCCCCATGGTTGTTAACAATCTGCTTGAATTCTTTTTCGCTATAGCCAAGGACATTCTCAACAGATGGACTGACATAGATGAGGGAAAGGTTCATATCCCACACGGTGATCATATCTTTCACCGTTTCGATAATGGCCCTGTAGAGATCGTCGCTTTCTAATAGGTTATGTGCGTTGTCTTTCAGATGTGTTTAGCCTCCCTTTAATATGTGCAGCAAAACATGGGTACAAAATCAAATCCTCTATGCCCCCGACTTCAAATTACCTGTGAGGTATTCTTTGAATATCCTGTAATCTGCGGGCAATTCCAAGGATTTCCCTTTCCGTTCATCAATCCCCTTCATGCTGTCCGGTACCTCGGGCGTGATGTCGAGAAGTTCCATAATCTCGTTCGGAAATTTTGCGGGATGCGCCGTTTCCAGTGACACGCAGAGCGGAAAATCTCCATACTGCTCGAGGTATGCTTCAAGCCCCCGCCATCCCACCGCGCCGTGAGGTTCCAGTATTACACCATATTGTTCATATGTTTTTTTAATGCATTCTTTCGTTTCTTTGTCGGATATGCTTACCGAATAAATGTTCTTCCTTATTGTTTCAATATCGGGATATACATGGACCTTTCCCGTCCGGTCGACCGAACCGCCGTACAGGTCGAAAAAGCGGGCGAGATTGCTGGGATGCCCAACATTCATTGCGTTTGAGAGGCAGGCCAGCGATGGAGATACCTTTTCGTACGCCCCCTCTTTCAAAAATCGTGGGAACTCGTCATTTTCATTGGTCGGCATGACCAGCCTTTGCACGGGCAGCCCCATTCTTCTCGCGTACTCGCATCCCAGGGCGTTGCCGAAGTTTCCCGAAGGAACAGATGCCACGATACTCTCTTCCTTTCGGCATAATTGTGCATACGCGTAGAAATAATAGACTGTCTGCGGAAGTATTCTCCCGAAATTGATGGAATTTGCCGAGGTAAAATTGAGATACTCAAGTGACGGGTCGGAAAAGGCCTGTTTGACAAGATCCTGGCAATCATCGAACTTTCCATCTATAGACAGCGACCGGACATTGTCACCTATGGTATCAAGCTGTTTCTTCTGTCTTTCGCTGACCTCATCCCGTGGATAGAGGATATTGACATCAATTCCTTCTATGCCTTTGAATGCCTCCCCGACGGCGCTACCTGTGTCACCCGAGGTCGCGACCAGTACATTCAGCCTTGTATCCTTGTTCCGGAAATGTCCCATCAGCCGTGCCATCATCCGTGCTGCAAAGTCTTTGAAAGATGCCGTCGGTCCCTGGTCGAGGCGCATGATATATTTGCGGTCGAACACTTTCTGCAGAGGAACAGTAAAAGGATACGAATCTTCTATGATTGTTCGAAGAATGACGGCATCTATTTCGTCACCCAGAAATGCTCTGGTAACCAGCAGTGCCGCTTCGGCATAGGGTTTGTCCTTCAGGGAGACGATGCCTTCGTAGGGTATACGGGGTATGCGATCGGGCATATACAGTCCCTCGTCCGGTGCCTGACCCTGGAGGAGGGCTTCTCTGAAGGTGACTTTTCCCTTGAAGGGGACAATTCCATGTATAGTATCAAGGTTTCTGTTTGTGCTGTAGTAAAGGATTCTATTTCCCATGACGTTCGTCCAATTCATACTTCCTTATAAAATCCAGAAATACTCTGTGATGTTTCATCAGGCCAATCCGGGCTTTATATATCAAACAAAAATTTCGTTCAATAGAGCAGTCTTCTATCGGTACCGCAGCGAGTAATCCGTTTTCCATTTCGCGCCCTACCGCATGGATGGAGATTATTGATACTCCCAGACCGGCCAGGATCGCTTCTTTCACAGCCTCCGAACTTCCCAGTTCGCAGACGATATTAAATTCGGAAAGGGTCAGATTCGTATTTTTGAGGAGGTATTCTTCCAGTACTGTGCGTGTGGCGGAACCTCGTTCCCTTGAAACGAAAGGTTCTGTCGAAACTTCATCCAGGGATACGTTATCCCTTCCGTTCCACTTGTGAGCTGCGGGAACCGCCAGGACAAGTCTGTCCCTCCATAGCGATTCCGAACGCAACTTCCTGCCGGCAATCTCTCTGCCGATGAAGCCTATCTCAGCCTCATCATTCAGTATCATGTCGAGCGTTATATCACTGTCGTTTGTCCTGACATAACAGTGTATGTCTTTGTGTCGGTCCCTGAATATACTCAGTGAACGCGGAAGGATGTATGTAGCGGGGATTGTGCTGGCCGCGATGCGTATGCTCCCGGATTCATTTTCTTTCATTCGTGCGATTTTTTCTCCGGTATCATCGATCAGACCGAATACGCGTTTTGCCGATTCACAGAGGACCCTGCCTTCGGGTGTCAGAGAGATCCCCCTGCTTTTCCTGTCAACTAATTGTACTCCGGTCTCCTCTTCCAGATTCTTGATATGCTTTGTGAGGGATGGCTGCGTCAGATACATCTTCTTGGCAGCGCGGCTGAAACTCCTCTCTTCGGCGAGACAGACCAGAGACCGCATCTGTTGCATGGTAATGTTCTTTAAATATCGTTCCATGAAAGAGAGGTATCATAAGCTATTTCTATAAGCAAACAGAATTCATAACCATAATGCATTTGACATATTCATCTTTTTTCCGTAATAATTCCAAACACACGCTACGGTTATTCTCTTGAAACTTTGCAATACATGGGTATAAAGGACAGCAATATGGACGATAACGTCAAGAAAATCAGGCTTACAGAGACAGTTCACGGCGCCGGGTGAGGCTGTAAGATAGGTCCGGGTGACCTGAATCAAGCGCTCTGCGGGCTTCCGCTTATATCTGATCCCAATCTG
>JAFGQD010000170.1 GCA_016935875.1 Deltaproteobacteria bacterium | reverse complement strand
CAACAGTCCGGCCCTCTTGGCATCCTTTACGTTCACCTTAAGCTCGGCGGCCATCATCCCCGCAAGATACGAGACCTCCATGGAATGTTCCAGAACGTTCTGGGAAAAACTTGTCCGGAACCTCAATCGCCCGAGGAGATTCAGCAGTTCGGAATGGACATCATGCACACCCGCATCGAAGGATGTCCGTTCACCGGTTTCCCGAATCACCTTGTCAATCTCGGCTGTTACCTTCTTGACTATCTCCTCTATTCTCCCCGGATGAATCCTCCCGTCATTTATCAGATTCTCCAGGGACCTTTTTGCCACTTCCCGCCGTATGGGATCGAAGCTCGAGATAACTACGGCCTCGGGTGTATCATCTATAATCAGGTCTGTACCGGTAGCGGCCTCTATGGCCCGTATGTTTCTCCCCTCTCTGCCGATTATTCTTCCCTTCATTTCGTCCGAGGGAAGATTGACAACCGATACGGTCTTCTCGACTATAAAATCGGATGCATACCTCTGGACCGCATAGGCCAGTATCTCCTGGGACCTCTTTTCGGATTCCCGTTTTGTCTCTTCCTCTACCCTTCTTATGACACCGCTTGCCTCGTGCCGCGCCTC
This sequence comes from Deltaproteobacteria bacterium, assembly GCA_016935875.1. Taxonomy (GTDB): domain Bacteria; phylum Desulfobacterota; class Syntrophia; order Syntrophales; family UBA2210; genus UBA2210. Next base: position 9,759 of record JAFGQD010000170.1, on the reverse strand, counting down.
ATCTACCATCAACTGGACAAGATGCTCCTTTGCCTCCTGTGATGAAATCCCGGCGATTCTTTCCAGTTTCTCCCTTTGTTCTTCAATAATCTTGTCCAGCTTGTTATGCTTTTCATTCCAGAGCGTCTCTTTACCAAGGACTGCGTTCTCTTTTTTCTCTATACCGGCTTCTCTCTGGGCGAAAAGGTCCACCCTTTTATCCAGATTTTCTTCCTTCTGGCGAAGTCTGTCTTCTATCTTCTCAAGTTCCGATCTTCTGTCTCTTGTTTCTCTTTCGAATTCACTTTTGGACTTGAGGAGATTGCTCTTGGCCTGGAGAACAGCTTCCTTCTTTATATTCTCCGCTTCCTTCTTGGCCTCGCTTGTAATCCTCAGTGCCAGGTTCTCAGACGACTCCAGCATCTTGCTGGAGATGCTCTTTCTGATAAGATACCCCAGCGCCACGCCAACCGCAACAGACCCCAACACTATTAGTATTATAAAACTGATGTTAGACAAATTCTCTTACCTCCCCCCGTAATTATCTTGCAAAAACTGGGAATTTAAACTTTATGGGAATGGGAGGGGACAGGAAAACGACATGTTGCGCCCTAAGCGCAATCACCGGGAGGTAGGGTTGGATACATCTCACCCTGGTCCTTGAGAGAAATGGAACTGCTTCTGCCATATTCTCCCCCGCCTATGCCGTAACAACCCTTTTTTTGAACCTTATAAAAGATTTAGTGCTCTGTTGCTGTTTCAGGCTTTCCACCCTTTTCCCTTGCGGGAGCTGGCAGACATGCACACCACTAACAAAGAAGAGCACTCAGCTATAAGGTGTTGGTTCAAAAAACTAAAAGTCATCACGAACATCGCAGGGGATTGACTTGCTTTTTTTATCTATATAACTGATTAATTCTTCAACTCCGTTTTCAAATCTGCTATGCAGATCCTCTTTTTCTTCTTTTACTCTAAACAATTCTTCGGCAATATTTAAAGCAACCAATATAGCAATATCTGAAGTTGTTACATTCTCTGAGGCATCTCCTATTTCCGTAGCCCTCTCATTTATATACCGGACAATCTTGTTTACATACTCATCCCCTTTATCACTCAGGACTGAAAATTCCCGTCCTATTACCATTATATCGAAACGCTTTTTCAAATGCGATTCCCCTGTGTTGAGCCTAAGGCACTTCTACATCATGCAGCATATCAAGGAGCATATCCACCTTGGTACGTACAGCATCCTTTTCATTGTGTAAAGCCCTTATCTTGTTGTTTGCCTCTTCCAGTTCCGCGCTTTTTCCCTCCAACAACTTTTCCAGCTCAAGATTCCGTTCCTTTAGTACGGAATACTCTTCTATAATTCCCTTGATTTTTTGTTCAAGTTCGTTAAATCTTCCCAATTTTACACCCAGATTTACACTTATTTTTGAAGTGATGTACTCTTTAGGTGCAATTATGTCAATTCGCCCAGTAAAAGTCAAGACGCTATTTCTCAATCAAAAACATCTTGGTTGCGTTTTTGCCTCCTTTCGTTTTATACTCGGATATCCGAAATAATCCTTGACAGGTGTAAGGTAGTGTACTATATCCGGCGGTCTTCCGCATCAGATTACAACTACGGACCCCCCATATGGTGGACTACCGCCAGGGGGGTTATTTAATTGATACGGTTGCATAATAATTACCATACACAGGGAAAGCAGGGATGGACGATAAAAAAGTAAGAAACATAGGCATCAGCGCTCACATCGATTCGGGAAAAACAACGCTGACAGAGAGGATCCTCTTTTATACAAAGCGTATTCATGCAATTCATGACGTAAAGGGGAAGGATGGGGTCGGAGCCACCATGGACTCCATGGAGCTCGAAAAGGAACGCGGCATCACCATAGCCTCGGCGGCTACATTCTGCGAATGGAGAGGGCATGAAATCAACATCATCGACACTCCCGGGCACGTTGATTTCACGGTAGAGGTTGAGCGTTCTCTCAGGGTGCTTGATGGAGCTGTCCTTGTCCTGTGCTCGGTGGGCGGTGTTCAGTCACAGTCGATTACCGTCGATCAGCAGATGAAACGGTACAAAGTTCCATGCGTTGCTTTTATAAACAAGTGTGACCGCAGCGGCGCGGATCCGTATCGTGTCATCGGCCAGCTCAGGTCGAAACTGGGGCACAACGCTGTTGCCATACAGATACCCATTGGACTCGAAAATAATTTTCAGGGAATTGTAGATCTTGTTTCCATGAAAGCGGTCTATTTTGAAGGCGAGAATGGAGAGGATGTTCGCATCGATGAGATTCCGAGCGCCCTGATGCAGGAAGCCATCACAAAGAGGGAAGAGATGATCGATGCCGCCTCGATGTTCTCAGATAAACTCACCGAAGCCATTCTCGAAGAGAAGGAAATCCCGGAAGAACTTCTCATAAGCGCCCTGCGAAGCGGAACGCTCACACGGGAAATAACACCTGTTCTCATGGGGTCGGCTTACAAGAACAAGGGTGTTCAGCCTATGCTCGACGCCGTGACACAACTGCTTCCCTGCCCCTCTGAGATGAAAAATGAAGCCCTTGACATGGACAACAATGAAGAAACGGTTATCCTCTCTTCAAACCCTGAAGCTCCATCAGTGGCCCTCGCATTCAAGCTGGAAGACGGAGCCTATGGTCAGCTTACCTACATCCGGGTATATCAGGGTTCCATCGCAAAGGGATCCACCATAGTAAATGCTCGCACAGGGAAGAAGGTCAAGGTTGGACGCGTTGTCCGCATGCATGCCGATCAGATGGAAGAGATGGAGGCCATTCCTGCGGGGTACATCGGAGCGCTTTTTGGTATTGACTGTGCGTCGGGCGACACCTTTACGTCCCCGGGAATCACACTGACCATGAGTTCCATGTTTGTCGCCGATCCGGTAATTTCTCTGTCCATTATCCCGAAAGATAACAAATCCCAGATAAACATGTCCAAGGCTCTGAACCGCTTTACAAAAGAAGACCCTACCTTCAAGACCTACGTTGATGATGAAACAAAAGAGACGATTATTGAAGGGATGGGCGAACTGCACCTGGAAATCTACGTTGAACGGATGCGGCGCGAGTATGGCGCCGAAGTTGAAACCGGCAACCCACGAGTCGCATACCGTGAAACCATCACCAAAAAAGCGGAATTTAACTACACGCACAAAAAACAGACCGGCGGATCGGGACAATACGGCCGGATCGCGGGATATATTGAGCCCATCACGGAAGCGGAATTTGAGTTCGTCAACAAGATTACCGGAGGAACTATTCCCACACAGTACATTCCCGCGTGTGAGAAGGGCTTCTACGCATGCATGGCAAAAGGCCCACGAATGGAGTTCCCGGTAACAGGGGTACGGGTGGTTATCAATGATGGAGCGGCCCACAGCGTGGATTCCTCGGAGATGGCATTTCAGGCGGCGGCGCGCGGCGCATTTCGGGAGGCTTACGCCAAGGCGAAAGCCGTCATTCATGAACCGGTAATGAAGGTCGTCGTCGAGACACCCACTGAATTTCAGGGTCCGGTCATGGGCCTTCTCAATCAGCGCCGCGGAATGATCGTCGGCGCACAGGATGATGGACCCATGTGCGTGATTGAAGCGCAGGCACCACTGGCGGAGATGTTCGGATTCTCGACTGTCCTCAGATCGGCAACGCAGGGACAGGCCCAGTTCACTATGGAATTCGCACTCTACAAACTGGTCCCCCAGTCAATCGCGGAGGAATTGACTGAAAACGCGGCGAAAGCAAAGAAAGGTATACAATCGAAAAGCTAAAGGCCAAATGGAAGATACAGGAGCATAACAATGGTAAAAAACGATTTCGCTATCAAACATCCCCTCGGACTTGAGGGAGATGCAACGGACATTATCGCAAAGGGTACATTCGGAGCTGTTCTTTCACGGGCCGGCGTAGGCAAAACCGCTCTTCTTGTCCAGCTTGCTCTTAACGCAATGCTGAGAGATAAAAACGTCCTGCACATAAGTCTGAATGATCCTGTTGACAAGATCACCCTATGGTATAAGGAATTGTTCAACCTTCTGGCGCAGCGTTACGCCTTTGAACAGGCAGGCCAGCTCTGGGAAACCCTGCTTCCTCACAGATTTATCATGACCTTCAGGGTAGCGGGTTTCAGCGTGCCGAGGCTCAAGGAAAGGCTCGCGGATCTTACCGGACAGGACATATTTCACCCTGACATGGTAATTATTGACGGGCTCAAATTCGACGAATCAATAAGGGAATATCTTGTGGATTTGAAGAAACTTGCCGAGGAGCAGTCATTCAGCACATGGTTCAGCGTGCATACCCATCGTCATGAAGAAACTCCTTTGAACAGTATTCCGGTCCCGCTTCTGGACGTAGAAGACCTGTTTGATGTGGCGCTACGGCTCCAGCCGGTGGGAACAGACATCCATATACAGCCACTGAAGGGGCCGATCTCAGGCCTGTCTCCACTGGCACTGGACGCATCCAGCATGCTCATAAAATAAGAAGCCCCGCTTCGCAAAATACGACCAGCCCTCGAATCAGGACAGATGAGCACAGATCTCCTTACAGCTTTTTCCTGATGACTCGGAGTTGTGTTCGCCCCATGTCTTTACTGCTTTTCGGTCCTACCCTCATGGACGGCCCACATGTCTTCATCGTTGAAGCACCGTTCGCTCTCGTCGGGGTTCATGGCATCCTGTTCCATTTTTCTCCTGTCGTAGGGCTGATTCAGCACCTCATCGTAATATTCATGCTGTATCATGAGATTCATGATCTCACTCGTGCCCGTCCATATAAGGGCAAGTCTCAAATCCCTCAGTGCCCGCTCCACGGGATAGACGTCGGTATACCCGATACCTCCCATGACCTGCATGGCATTATTGACGATACTCCATGCCGCCTCGGTGGTAAAGCGCTTTGCCTCACTCACGATGCGCCGCATATTTGGATAGTTTTCATCCACGGCACGGGCCGCCATATAGGTCAGTCCCCTGGCCGCATCGAGCTGGGTTATGGAATCGGCCACCATGAAGTTTACCGCCTGAAATTTCTTGATCAGTTTCCCGAAGGCGGCCCGCCTGTTCGAATATCTCACGGCAAGATCGAGGGCTCCCCAAACACCGAGACAGCCGGAGGCCGAAGTTATCCTCTCGGGGATCATCATCTGATTGAAACAGAGCGCTCCCCCGTGGAGTTCCCCCACAATATTCTCCTTCGGAACCTTGACATCCCTGAAGACCAGCCGGCCCGTTCCTCCCCCCTTACAGCCCAGAAGCCCGTAATGATACTCGGTTTCAACACCGGGACCATCATCAACGATGAGGAGACTTATCTTCCCGTATTTGTGGGCATCAGGATCAAAATTTGTCTTGCAATAGACGAGAAAAAAATCAGAGCCTTCTGCTCCCACCACAAAACGCTTCTGGCCGTTCAGGATAAAGTGATCACCCTCGAGGACCGCCTTGGTAGTGGCACCGAAAAAATCAGACCCTCCCCGCGGTTCCGTCAGGGCCTCGGCCGCGACCAGTTTCCCCTCGATATAGGGCCTGAGATATTTTTCTTTCTGATCCTCCGTGCCAAATTTATCAAGGGCCTCCCCCACAATGGAAGGCATGACAAAGGCGCAGCCGAGGGCCATTCCGAGGCACCCTATCTCCTCCGTGGCGGCCACGTCGGCTACCCAGCTCATCCCCCTTCCCCCGTATTTTTTGGGAAAACGGATGCCCCGCAGATTGTGTTTTGCCAGCTTTTCCACGAACTCCCTGGGATAGATTATCTCATCCTTATCCATCTTCCTCAGAAAATCGCTGGTGATTTCCTCCCTCACGAACGTTCTTACCTCGTCCCTGAGGGCCCGTTCTTCCGGCTTCAGCAAAAAATCGTACATATCATCCCCCCCCTCGCATGCCCCTGATTTTTTTGATATTTGATACACGTATTCTATTGATCACAAAAAGTATAAGAAGAACGGTCCTGAGTGTCAATGAAATTGTGTCCAATACATCAGGAGAAAACGAATCGCACATCTGTCCGTCTACAAGCACGCGCTTTTCACGGGACGCTTTTTTAGGAAATATGAAAAAGTGATACCGTTACATTATGTGCCAAATAAACTCATCCGATCAAAATACACCTCATTTCGATGCAGTTTATCTCCCTTCACGATAACGAGATCCATTCCGTCGATTTCGAATGTTTCACCTCCCGAGGCGGGCGTCAGCGTCGCATGCCACAGAAACGCGCAACCGTCTCCGCCCTCGAGTAAGAATGCCTCACGCATCGACCAGGTCATCTTCCATTGCTCGAACAGCTTTGTCAGGTAGCGGCCAAAGGCATCGCGTCCCCTGATCGCGCCCCCGGTATTCGGGTCCCGGTACATACAGTCTTCCGTGTAGCGCGCGAGTACGGCCTCTACATCCTGATTGTTCCACGCCTCGAGTGTCATCTCTGTCATTTTCATGAGCTGTTTCTCGTTCATAGGGATCCTCCTTATTTATTTTTCGTTCAGATACTATTATCACTTGAAAACCCCGCTTCACAGTGGCATAAACGACAAATAGTAATTCGATATCGTCATTCGGGGACATGATGCCATGAAAAAGATTACGCTCCTCGCATTGAACAATATCGCAGCAACGACCGTAACGGGTCCCATGGACGTCTTCAGTCTCGCGGGGATCTTCTGGAACTATATCCGCGGCGAAAGACCGGAGCCGTACTTTCAGGTCGAAATCGTTACCGTAGATGGCAAACCTGTAACCTGCCTGAACGGTCTCATGTTACAACCCCACCGCTCAATCGATGACGTGGATCAAACCGACCTCATTCTGGTCTCCGCAATTGTCGGTGACATTGAAAGGACACTGTATAAGCATAAAGCGGCTGTTCCATGGATTACACGCCACTTCCGGAGAGGAACGCACATCGCGAGCGTCTGTACCGGCGCGTTTCTTTTAGCGGAGACCGGCCTGCTCGATGGAAAATCGGCCACAACTCACTGGGCGTATGCTCAGGAGTTTATGCGAAGATATCCCCAAGTAGATCTGAGACCTGAACGAGTGATTACCGACGAAGGCACCATATTTTGTTCGGGAGCGGCAAATTCCTGCTTCGACCTCTCCTTTTACCTGATAGAAAAATACTGCGGGCATACAGTCGCCGTTGAATGTTCAAAATCACTGCTTCATGATCTGGGACGCACAACACAGCTTCCCTATACGGTATTTGACTTTCAGCGCGACCATCACGATGACGGGATTCTACATGCCCAGAGATGGATAGAAAACAATTATTCGAATACCATTTCCATCGACACTGTCGCTCAAGAAACCGGCATGAGCAGAAGAACGTTCGAGCGCAGATTTAAATCGGCAACAGGCGATACCCCGCTGTTTTACCTGCAGCGGGTACGGATAGAACGAGCACGGGAATTTCTCGAAACAACCGATAAGACCTTCGACGAGATCTCTTACATCGTGGGTTATGAGGACAGTCAGTTCTTCAGAAAGATATTTGAGAAACAGACGGGCCTTCTCCCCAGAGAGTATCGGAAAAAATTCAGAAGGAGCGTTTGATACAGATCTGCCAGACAGATGCCTTAACGTTTAAGGCTGTAAAAATGCGGCACGGTGCCCCTGATGGCGCCATACAATGTGTAACGGGAGGAAAAGGAATGGGAAAATTCATCGATGTACAACGTCATGGAAAAATTGCTGAAGTGCTGCTTGATCGCCCCGAAACATACAACGCGTTTAATCTAGAAATGATTTCGAGTCTCGCCGAAGTCCTTACAAGATTGGCAACCGATGATCAAGTGAAAGGTATCGTGCTGGCCGGCAAAGGCAAGGCTTTTTGTGCCGGCGGCGACCTCAAATGGGGGGTGCAATTTCCTGAAGGGCCCTTAGCCGCGTTTCACACATTAGCCGGCCAACTCCATCTTGCTGTAGCCGAAATCAAGCGGATGGGAAAACCGGTTGTAGGCGCGCTCCATGGCGCTGCCGCGGGTGCCGGGTTTTCGCTTGCATTGGCCTGTGACTTTCGTGTCATGGAAAAATCCGCTTTCTTACTTCAGGCATACACATCGAATGGGCTGTGCATCGATGGGGGCGGCACATTTACTCTGCCGAGGCTGGTAGGACTTGCCCGCGCCCTTGAGATCGCGGCATTTGATGAAAAGATCGGTTCCGAGCAGGCTCTTGGGTGGGGACTGGTCACGAAAGTTGTGGAAGACGGGAAGGCCTTCGAAGAAGCCCTCTCGATGTTGGACACCCTGTCACAAAAATCCATGCAATCATTCGGCGTATCCAAGCGACTGCTCAATGATTCATTCAATACCTCCCTGGAGGCCCAGCTCGAAGCAGAAAGAAGACTGCTCGGCAAATGCGTCAGTCACAGCGATGGGAAGGAGGGCCTGAACGCTTTTGTGGAGAAAAGAAGGCCTGTCTTCTCATCCACCTAAAAACAAAGAGGGGTTCGGTGAAAGACTTGCGCCACTCCGGAATCATTACCGTTTCATTTTTGATTCTGTTTTGAGGTCCTGAATTCGACGAAGGTTTTTATATAACTATTAAAAAAAGGGGGGGGGTAAATATGTACGAAGAATTGGCAAAGCGTCTGGACAGTGGCGTGATAATCGGAGTCCCCATATCACCGTCGGGTATCGAGATACTCAAGGAACTTTTCCCGGGCGAAGAGGCGAAAATTGCGGTCCGGCTCCCGATGGAACACAAAACGCTGGCAGAATTAAAAGAGCTGTTCCCTGATGAGACAGGCTCTCTGGGCGGAATTCTGGATCGCATGGCTAAACGGGGGACAGTTTTTACCATGCAGAAGCCCGGAAGGGAAAGGGTATACAGTCTTCTCCCCGTTTTGGTAGGATTCGCGGAGACCCCATACTGGGCGGGCAAGGCTACCGACACGACCCGCAATCTTGCTCCACTCTGGCTCAAGTACAGAGAGGAAGCCTTTGGTGAGGAACTGGCGCGGGGTACGCCTGCGGTCAGAGTAATTCCTGTCTCCGAATCCCTCAAGGATGAATCCGAGATACTCCCCTTCGATATAATCAAGTCAAAACTTGACGAGGCATCATACCTGGCCGTCGGACACTGCCCCTGCCGTCAGATCATGCGATACAACGGCAAAGGATGCGACCACACCCTTGAAAACTGTCTCCATTTCGGAAGTATGGGCCGCTATATCGTCGAACAGGGCATGGCACGGGAGATAACCAAAGAAGAGGCCCTGGAGATACTGACACAGGCTGATGAGGAAGGCCTCGTTCATGTCTGCGACAATCTTGAGGGCCCGACCTCTACGATATGCAACTGTTGCAGTTGCTGCTGTGTCTTCCTTCAGACGAAAAAGCACATGGGACTCCAGGTGCTTTCATCATCGAGCTATGTGTCGCAGTCAGATGGTGATATCTGCGCCGGTTGCGGCACCTGTGTTGATAGATGCCCGGTGGATGCGATAGAAGTAAGTGATAACGATCTCGCAGTGGTAAACGGCGATCTCTGTATTGGATGCGGAGTGTGTGCCCCCACCTGTCCGACCGAAGCCATTGGCCTCATTCAACGGGAGGGTGCAAAGCGCCCACCGGATGTTTCGGAATTTCTTGCGCTGAGATACAAGGCTTAGAAAAAGACTTTATCAAAAAAAAAGGGGGGGGGAGCATGACACACAAGATAAAACTGATGAAAGAGGAGATACAGTCGAATTATTCCGGCGATGACGCCTACGATCTTATCATTATCGGTTCCGGTAT
>JAFGQD010000026.1 GCA_016935875.1 Deltaproteobacteria bacterium | reverse complement strand
TAACCGGGTTTACAGGGTTTAAGCTCGAATCGCAGGAGGGTTGATTCGATCTCGCTGTATGAGTTAGATTACTCGCAATTTGAATGCCAATAGCCGAAAGAAAGTCAGAATCTTGATTAATCCATTAATAACAGTTGGTTAGATTAACAGGAGGTTACAGCAGAAAAGCATGAAATGATTTGTTTGGCCTCAATATTTGGTGGAACCTCAACATATTGAGGGATGGGTTGAGGGGAGGCGGAAATTTTCAATGGGTGTTAGACACTTCCAAAAATAATTTAAACTGGCCAACGCTCAGTTTTCGGTAGGCGATCATCCAGCCCACCGCGTAGCGGCTGAAGATGTCCAGGATGACGTAGAGATAGAAGTCTGATCACCGGGCAGCGCCAGAGGGACCATATTTGATGAGTAAAGCCCCTCGCTGTGCAGCAGCGCTCAGGTCTCTCCCTGGGCATTACAAGATTCCGTCTCCTTGAGAATACGCAGCTTGTATTCCGTCGTGTATCTTCGGCGAACCGGCTTCGCAGATACTTACATTCTCTTTTTCAAGACCAGACGAGCAAAGTGTTCAAACAACATCAACGTTGGGACGAAAAGGTAATGATATGAAAAGATTATTTTTTCTTTATTGATGAGAGGTATTTCTAATCTTTAATTTCCACCTCGCTTTGTAAAATAGCGGGCAGCATCGCCATCATCTCGACAGTTGGGACGCGGCCGGGGATGAAGGGTGGCTGACCCATCTCCTTCAATATCTTCAGGCCGCCCTCGGGATCAAGCAGATATCCCAAGAATACAAGAGCTGCTTCCCTGTTTGGTGCCCCTTTGATCAGTGTTACTCCATACGTGCACGATTTCCCTCTGATGTCCATAAAAGTTCCAGGCTTTTCCCCAGTTATCTTTACGACGGCCTGGGCATAGAGATCGTCAAATTTATAGTTTCCCAGGTTTATTTCATCGGGCAGGCTTATGTACTTCAGGCCGTGCTGAACGGCAACAGAACAATACTCCCAAGCATAGTCCATGTTTCCCGTTTGTAGCAGCGAGATTAATTCAACGGATTTCGGCCGAATATTTTCGTCGGGACGGTTCGCTATCACTGCATCGTAAAGGCCTTTATTGTTATAATACCTTTCTGCTAATTGAAGAACCATCAAGGAACGATATCCGCAGGGATCAAGGTTGGGATCCGAATGCCCCCAGACAACATCTTTTTTTTGCAGAATTTTATACCAATTTTCGGTGGTAACTGTATCGGCATATTTACTTTGAGTGGTATAACATAAAACAAGCTGATTGGTGGCAAAGCGAATATTCCAGTTTGCATAGGCGGGTATGAGCAGTGTATCAATTACCTTGTAGTCCGCAGAAGCCATGATATCGCAGGGCTTTTTCAGATCCGAAATCTTTCGTGCACATTTCTGACTTCCAGCAGGCTCCCGCTGAATGTCAACATCCGGATACTGTGCTTCAAATGCCTTCTCCATTGCCGCGAAGGGAATCGACAGGCTTCCGGCGTGGAATATGACGACGGTACCTTTAGGCGCGGCAAAGCCTTGGGTTGTAAGGGCCACAAGCAGTATAAATGCTACAGTTAACAGTTCAAACTTCCAAATCTTTTTTGATTTCATACCCCATATCCTCTCTTTGTTACTTTCTTATTTTGTTTAGTAGATCACTATAGTCGCTTAGCGTAAATACACAAACTGTAAGTATATGTCAATATATAGTACTATAGGTTATTATAAGTAATCATAGATATTATTCAGTTCATAAATGTAAGAATATGTCATTTCAGGTCTTGACAACGTGTTGTGCTATGATATGTTCACCCCGCAGAAAATAAGACCAGAAAGGCTATTTTAAAAGACACAGGAGGAGGCATTTCAATGAATCTAAGATTTTTATCAGTATTGTTATTTGTTTTTACCTTATTATTCTTTTCAAATCCTGGTTTGTGCGACGAGAATGGAGATGTGAAGGACTATGAAGTGTACGATCTGGGAGAAATTATCGTATCTGAAGAGACGCCTGCGGTTCAGGACATAGCCGTGACGAATGAAATCACGGCTGAGGAAATCCAGGCAACGAACAGCACAACCGTTGCCGAGGCCCTCAATTATGTCCCCGGTATTTATGTGAGTACCGGTCGAAAAGCGGAGCCTGAAATCTATATGCATGGATTTAAACAGCATAAGATGCTGGTTCTCATCGATGGTGTTCCCTACTACGAGACCAAGTATGGCATGCTTGACCTGAATCAGATACCGACCGATATCGTGTCAAAAATAGAAGTGATAAAAGGCGCAGCATCCGTTCTCTACGGGGCCAACGCCGAAGCCGGTGTCGTTAATATCGTAACCAAGGCACCTACCGAAAAACCTGCCCTGGGAGCAACCGTTGAAATTGGCGAGAATAATTATAATCGAGAGTCTGTTTACAACGGAATGAAAATAGGGAAATTCAGTTACTGGTTGAATTACTCGCACCAGGAAACCAACGGTTGGGATATGGCAGATGGCTTTGATCCCGTTGAAGGATGGTATGGAAAAAAAGCCAGCAAGGCAACCTATACAATTCTGGAAAATGGTGGAGTCCGCAATAATTCTGATTTCAGCAGTGATGCCTTTTGGGCAAAGTGTGGCCTGGAACCGACGGTCGATTCAAAATACTACGTCAATTTTCATGTCATTCAGTCGGAGAAGGGACAACCTCCATCAATCTACGAAAACAAACATTTGACATCGGCGCCTGCCTTCTCGCAACTGGCCCGAAGTCAAAACTACGATGACTGGGGTATCGACCTGAGTGGCAGACAAAAAATTGCCGATGCCCTGACGTTGAGGGGAAAACTTTTTTACCATAATCACACAGACGATTATGTTTCCTATACGGATCCTACCTATACGACACCCATGGCCTGGAGTGCGTATAAGGACTACGTTGCCGGAGGCAGCCTTTTTGCCGATTACAAGGCCGCAGAATGGGATACATTGAGCTGCGCTCTTCACTACAAGGTCGATTCACATGAGCAGCGCGACGATACCTATCTGCCCTTTGAAGAATCAAAGTCGAATACGGGATCAATTGCTATCGAGAATGAATTCGCCATGATAAAGAATCTTTCTATCGTGGTGGGGGTCAGCTACGACTGGTTCGATGTGACAGATGCTCAAGAGACCGCTGATGACGATAATCTGGTAGATTTGGAAACACCGGGGACGAAGAATGCTGTTAATCCCATGATTGGTATGGTCTATACCTTTTCCGATTCAACCAAGCTGTTCGGTTCCATTGCAAAGAAGACACGTTTTCCCACTCTGAGCGAACTATATGGATCATCGGGAAACCAGGAACTGGATGAAGAACAGAGTATCAACTACACACTGGGGATTTCACGGACCTTCTTTGACTTCCTAAGCGCCGAGCTTTCGCTCTTCCATCACGATGTTTCGGACTGGATCAGTCGCGACGGTCCCTGCGGCGACGGCGATTATATGAACTGGGGAAAGATCAATTTGTCGGGGGTTGAAATTAACACGTTCCTTTCCCCCACAGACGATCTTACTTTGAACGCTGGATACACCTACACCTATGCTCGAGACAAGAGCGACGACCGCTTGACCGACAACGTTTTTGATGTTCCCGAACATACGCTCAAGTTTGCGATCCAGTATACGGTGCCCGGATTCAAGACGCGAGTCGACATGACGGGGGTTTATCGAGCGGAAGTATATTCCGATCTTCCCACGCCTCAGAATCCGACGGATGAGGAACGTGAGGCCGATGATTACTGGCTCTTCGGCGCTCGGATTACACAGCCCGTATCGGAACATTTCGAATTGTACGTGGTTGGCAATAACCTCTTTGATTACGAATACGAAGAGGAATATGGCTTTCCAGGTGAGGGGAGAATGATTATCTGCGGTCTGACGGCAAAATTTTAAACCCCTGTTGCTCTTCTTCTGCCGTCACCGGTAACGGTGACGGCAGAAGTCTTCAATAACGACGCATTTGAGCAACGGTTTGAGAGATAGGTAATGACGTTCAGACAGTGTGTAATAATTGCACTTTCTTTTCATATGGCACTGATGCTGTGTCCGTTGAAGGGGCACATCGAAGGTAAGAAGCGAAACGTTGTATTGGTTGTCACAGAGAAACCCAGCATTACGGCAAGTTCTGCTGTGGAATCACGAGAAGAGCCGCTGCCCCAACCGGTTAAACAAGAGGTTCTCCAGGATAAGAAGGAAGAAGTTCAGCCCGCGCCTCGCCGCATAGTGAAACCGGAGAAACCGTCGATAGAGAAGGTATGCAGGGAAGAACCGGTGCGGAAAAAGCCGCCGAAGAAAGAGAAGAAAGAGAAGCCTGTAAAAGACGCGAAAACCGAAACAAAGATTTCGCGATCCACGGTGCCGCTCAAAAGTGAACCTAAAATTGATGCCGTGGCGAAACGAGTCGTGCCTGAATGCAGTATGCCACTTCGGGAAGTGCTGGCACAGAAATCGTCGATTGCAGTTACCAGCACACCGGAAACAGTAATCGATCAGCCTCTCGAAGTTGCCTTCGGTTCTGCCGAAGGTCCGCGTTTTAAAAGGCGGACATTGCCTGAATACCCGCTCAAGGCACGACGGTTAGGCAAGACAGGGGTAGTCGTTTTGATGTTGACAATCGATGCGGAGGGCGGGCTGATCGATGTTGAAGTTCTAAAAAAGAGTGGACACGGTTTTGACGAGGCGGCGATCGCCGCAGTTGAAAGTTCGTTATTTATGGCGGCACGAAGAGATGGCAAACCCTTTGCGTGCAAAGCGATGTTGCCGGTTCGGTTTAAGCTGAGGTGACAGATATGGTAGATTTTTTCTTGAAGGGTGGCCCGCTGATGTGGCCTATTCTGTTTTGCTCGGTGCTTGCCCTGGCTATTACTATATACAAGGCAGTAATGTTCAAGACCCTGCTCATGCAACTCGGACGGTCTCTGAATGAGCTTTTGGAATCAAAACCCGAACAGATACAAGAGATGCTCAGCGCCCTAGTGAACGGGGCGGAAGAAAAGGAGATATCGCTGATCGGCGGACGTGAGTTACGTTCGCTGGAGAAGGGAGTCGGTGTGCTTTCTTTGATCGCGGCCATCGCTCCGCTGCTGGGACTGACGGGGACCGTGCTCGGCATGATTGAATGTTTCCGCATGATAGCCATTCAGAACGGTGCAACTAACGTGGTGTATCTCGCCGGTGGCATCTGGGAGGCGTTGATAACGACAGCGGCCGGTCTCCTTGTGGCAATTCCCGTGGAAGTCGCCTATTTATATCTTGAAGGACAATTAGAAGATATATCACTCAGGATGAAGGGACTGGTATTTCAATACGCCAGGGGAGAGCGGGATGGAATTTGAAAGAAGGAAACGAGTCCTTCTCCATACAAATATCGCGCCGCTCGTCGATGTCGTTTTTCTACTCCTCCTGTTTTTTATGGTCACTTCCCGTATTATGGTGTCTTCTTCCATAGAAGTGGCGCTACCCACATCCGCTACATCCGATGCGGCGAGCTCCGAAGAGATCATTCTACTGGTGACGGAAAAGGGCGAACTATACTTAGGGAACAGAAATGTGTCGATGCAAGAGATCGGGAGGGAACTGCGCCGCGAAATCAGGAGGTTTCCCGCTCGCCCAGTCACCATCAAGGCGGATAAAACGATACCCTTGAGTCTCCTTGTCAAAGTCATTGATGAAGTCAGGCTTGCCGGAGCATCTACATTCACAATTGCCACGGAAAGGACGTGAAGATATGAAAAAGAGAAAACATCAATATTTTCTAGGTATCAAGGGCAGGACAGGTAGTCTTCTGTTACTACTTTCCTGCATACTGGCTCTTTTACTCATTTCAGGCTGCCAGGATTCGCCGGGTGACAGAGAAGTCAGGAAGGAATTGTCTCGCCTGCATAAAGAAATCAGCACACTATCACAGAAACTGGTGCTGATGGAACCACGGGATAAACTACTTCCCGGTAAAGATGTTCAGATAACCGGTGAAGTGGCACAAACCGTATATCTATCGGCAAAGGATCTTGCCCGTTTCGAGTGTAGCGAAGTCAGGTTGAATGAAGTTTCAAGAGATGGCCGATATCATGGAGCTTTTTATTACCGTGGGCCTACACTCAGGTCGCTGCTTGAATTCGCGGGGATCAAGAAGAAAGCCCCCGACTTCAATAAAGACCTTGATCTTGCCATTGTGGTGAAGGACAAAAAGGGACAAAAGATTGTTGTTTCCTGGGGAGAGATTTTTTACCAGAATCCTTCAAATATCATCATCGCCTTTGAGGCGTGTCCGATTATTCCTCATCATGAAAAAAGTAAGATTCCGAAGAAATATCATTCCTGGCTTGAGCAGCTCGAACGCGAAGTTGGATTTCCGAAACTGGTCCTTGCCTGTGATTTTTACTCTGATCGATCTCTGGAAGGAATTGCCAGTATTGAGGTTGTGGATTTACATCCCGAGGTTTCGCAGGAAAAGCAGGAAGTACTTTTTGCTCCGCAATTTACGGTGTCCGGTTACGGAGTCAAATCAATGAGCTTTGATGCTTTGCCTCCCATTAATCGTACCGAAATTCTTTTTAAAGAAGTTGGTGACGGACAGGGATATCATGGTCTGAAACTCTTCGAAGGTGTTTCTCTGGCACAGTTACTTGAAGAGGCCGGGATACAGCCGGACCTTGATTCGGCTATTATCCTTTCCGCGCCCGACGGCTACCGTACATTATTGTCCTACGGTGAGCTCTTTATGTCTCCGGCGGGGAAAAACATCATCATTGGCGACATGATGGCAAGAGAAAAGGTTAAGAGAAGGGGCTGTTTTTTCTTAGTAACACCTGATGATCTTTCCGCTGACCGGCAGGTCAAGTCGGTACAGAAGATTGAGGTGATCAGTCTGAGATGATGTTGGAATAATTCTATTTTGCAGAATATGGACTTGAATTACGGTTTTTTCGAATATTGTATGGTTGCGGCGCTGATTTTCTATGCCGTGTCTACCTTTCTGACTTTCTTCCGCGTGCGCCGTTTCGGCTCATTGTTGCTGATGGCGGGGGCAGGGATTAATCTTGTCGCTCTTATATCGCTCGGTTACATAGGGGGCAAGTGGTATCTCTTCCCCACGCTTGATGAACTTCGCCTTATACCTGCTGTTATGGCACTCTTCGCCTATCCTTTAATACGGGGTAGGGGAAGAGGTGAGGCTATCGCAGTTTTGGGGTCGCTTCTGATTGTAACTTGTATTGCCGTCATTGTTCAAACCGACCCCCCTGTGCCGAATATCAAGGGAAAGTCTTTGGTTGCATCACTCTTCTTTTTGAGTGAAGCCATAAGCGCGGCGCTTTTTCTGTTGGCCGGGACAGTAGCCTTTGCAGCACTATTGACGGATTCTTTTTTCATGGAATCCTTGAACGATCTGGTGTTATGGGGTTTCGTAGTGTTTACTCTGTGCCAGATCTTCGGAGCGCTGTGGGCCTTTATCGGGTGGTCCTATCCATTCTCATGGAGTACTCGTCACCTGTTGAGCGCGTCAATCTGGTGTTTCTACGGCGCGGCAATCCATTTACGCTATGTCGGTATGAATACGAAATCGAAGGCACTGATAATAATGTCCGGAGTCACTCCCGTTATATTTATGGTGTACCATCATGAAATCATTGAACTCCTTGGAGTGTTGACATGAGCAGACGAGGATCATGGTTCTTTCTGTCACAGTTGAAGCCCGGTCTCTATCTGCTGCTGGCGGCATCGGTGCTGTTGTTTGCCGGCGCGATTATCGTAGATCTTAACTCCGATAACTTCCGTACCCTTAATTTTATGTTGTTGTTTGAATGGCTGGCCCTGTACCGTGATCGGCCCATTCTGTATGTCTGGATGTTTGTCCTCTTTGCCGTGCTGTTGACGCTCGCCATCAATACCTGTTTATGCACCTGGACATACATAAAAAATACGAAACAATCGGGAATAACAATAAAAAGGGCCGCCATTATTCTCTTTCATCTCAGTTTTTTGTTGTTTCTTTCCGCTCATCTTGTCTATGAATGTACGGGGAGCTCAGAAACCATCATCTTGAAAAAGGGCGCTGTAAGCCAAATGTCGGGAGAGCAGCTATCTCTGGAACCCGTGATGCTTCGACGTATGCAGCTTGATGTTGCCGGCAAAAAGATTCGCATGGGCACTCGGGCATCCATCATCATCAAGGATTTCGCAGGTGAGATCGCAACAATATATCCCGAATCGATGAAACCGGTCTTCTCAATGGGATACAGTTTTCATGTCGGTATGAATGAAAAAGGATTGTCGGATGAACAGATCCGGGTAATCATTAGAAGATCCCCGGCAATCTACATTTTTATTGTCGGTGCTGCAGGAATTGTGCTTGCCTTTCTTTTATTTATGTTCAGCAGCAGGCCCTTTCGTATAGAATTATCTAAGAAACTTTCCTGAAAGGATACCGAGAAGCAGCAGGCTACAGCAATTCGCAGACAGGAAATCCCAACCAAGGATTATTTCTCTATACTATCTGAAATATCTCTCGTTTATCATCGTAATTCACCGAGTGCGACGGTGGATTGAACAGCCCATGAAAAATTCTCAGTATCTGTCTGTACATGTTTCAGTAGAGGGTTAAGGGAGGATTAGTAAATCATACAGGATTACAGATATTTTATATACTGTTAACTTGCCCAAATTTTTCCGTTACCGTTTTATATAGTTCCCCGGCATGGTATGAGCTCCGTACGAGGGGTCCGCTAACGACACCTGAAAATCCCATCTCGAGTGCCGCCACCCGCCATTCGTCGAATTCATCCGGAGGTACGAAGCGTTCCACTTTCAGATTTTCTTCAGAAGGTTGGAGATACTGTCCTATGGTCACGATATCACACCCGGCATCGGCAAGGTCGCGCAGTGTCTGTCTGATTTCCTTTGAAGATTCGCCGAGCCCGAGCATAATGCCCGATTTCACCGGTATCGCCGGAGCGTCTTTCTTCACACGCTCCAGGAGCGCGAGTGATCGCCGGTACGATGAGTCGGGTCTTGCCGCGGGATAGAGTCGGGGCACCGTCTCGACATTATGGTTAAGGACGTCGGGTTCTGCACTGACGACGGAAGCGAGCGCCTGTTCGTCTCCCTGGAAGTCGGGTATCAGTACCTCCGCGCGCGCACCCGGAACGTCTTCTCGGATTTTAGTGATTGTATCGGAAAAGAAGGAAGCTCCTCCATCGGAAAGATCATCCCTCGTGACTGATGTGATCACAACATGGCTAATATTCAGTTGTCGGACTGCTCCGGCAACCCGGGATGGTTCTTCCGGATCGGGCGGGGCCGGTTTCCTACGCGACATAGCGCAAAAGCGACAGCCACGTGTACACAGGGATCCCATGATGAGAAAGGTTGCCGTGCCTCGGGAGAAGCATTCCCACATATTCGGACACAGCGCTTCCTCACAGACGGTATGCAGCCGGTTTTCCCTGAGGAGTTTTCTGACCGCCTGGTATTCCGCCCCCTTTGGGAGCGTTCTCCTGAGCCACGAAGGTTTTCGTGTTCGGATCTGCATTTCGCTATTCATGGTGTTATCCCGCGAGGCGGGGATTTCTTGCCGCCGCGGTCTCGTCCAACCTGCGCAGTTTTGGCCGGGTGGGTGCCCTTTTCAGGAGGTCGGGGTTTTGCCCGGCTTCTGCCACTATGGTCTTGAGCGCCTCTATGAAGCGGTCAATATCCTCTTTTGATTCCGTTTCCGTTGGTTCAATCATCATGGCGCCGTGCACTACAAGCGGGAAATAGATTGTCGGTGGATGGAAACCATAATCCATAAGACGCTTAGCCATATCCAGCGTGGTAATCTTTTCGGCTTCCTGCAGCTTGTCGGAGAAAACGCATTCATGCATACAGGGCTTGTCATAGGCAAGATAGAGCGATCCCTTAAGGTTTTCCTTTATGTAATTGGCGTTGAGGACGGCAAGCTGACTTGCTCTTTTCAGGCCTTCACTTCCCATGCTCATGATGTAACTGCAGGCCTTGATCATAACCCCGAAGTTTCCGTAAAATGCCTGCATTTTTCCGATGGATTCCGGAAAATCTCCGGACAGCAGGTATTCGTCTCCTTTTTTTATAATTCGTGGAACAGGAAGGAATGGTTC
>JAFGQD010000169.1 GCA_016935875.1 Deltaproteobacteria bacterium | reverse complement strand
CTTCAAGATCAACCCATTCAAAATGGGCGATTCAGAACAGCCACTGATTCTTTATCTTTTCTGTCTCCCTGTTGAAGAGGGAATCTTTCATATTCAGTAGGTGCGGAATTATGGCAGTGCCCTCCCCTGTACCTTTTCCCAGAAGAAAATCAACACCTCCGAGTGCGCCTCCCGAATAAAAACCCGTGGAACCCAGAAGATCCAGGATGGTAGCAATCTCATCAGGTGTTCTGCCTCCTAAGATCGGAATCGCATATTCATCTTTCAACCGTCGGATTTCTCCCCCATCCAAGGCATCTTCCAGAAGCATCCTGTTGACTCCCACAAGGTTGCCATGCACAAACTGACCGTCGCCAAAGGCTCCTATTACTCCAAAGACCGCCAGTCTTGCATTGGTAAGCAGGGAGCCACGGTTTGACAGTCTGAGCAATGCGCGTGCAAAGAGAGCGCAGACCGATGCCCCCGAGCTTTCGGTATCACCGCTAATACCGAAGTGTTCCGGATTGATATGAACAACATTTTCAGAGGAATCACCACTGGCGAGATGATGGTCTAGGATAACCGTCAGAAAGCTCCTCTTTGCATAGCGACCTATCAATTCCGAACTCTGTCCACCCAGATCCGCATATACGAGGCAATCTCCCGGCCCCTTGTATATTCTGTCAAGCATGCACTCATTGATCTTCTCTACCGCAAGGAGCCTATACCGTATTGAAAGTATGTCGAACGCCATGGACAGCGCGTCGGCAGCGCAGAGACCGTCGGCATCGTTGTGATGTACCACCGTGAGGCCGCATTGCAATTGTTCAAGGGTATCATGCAGTATGCCTGCGCCGCGTGTGTTTTCGTTTAAGTACTGTTTATATCGTTTCATATAAAGCAGGTCCTATAAAGGGAGAAAACTAAAAGAGTTTCTTCTTCATCGGTCACCATTCTTCGCATCTTTGGAGGTGAGGTCGATTTCAAACCCTGGGTTTAATCTCGTTTATCAATAGGGATATAGTCCCTCTTCAACAACCCCATATAAATCTGACGGGGACGATCTATCTTCCGGTTGGGAGTGTCGAGACTCTCTTTCCATTGACTGATCCACCCGGGAAGGCGCCCGATGGCGAACATCACCGTAAACATATTCAGCGGGATCCCTATAGCTCTCAAAAAGATGCCGCTGAAAAAATCAACATTCGGGTACAGATGATGATCGATAAAATACGGATCTTTCCGGGCAACGTCTCTCAGTTTTCTCGCTATGTCGAGGAGAGGATCGTGCCGGTTCATTTTTTGCAATGCCATTTCAGCTATTCTTTCCATGATCGGGGCCCGTGGGTCATAGGTTTTGTAAACCCGGTGGCCAAACCCCATTAACAGGAAGGGATCGTTTTTATCTTTCGCGCGGGCGATAAACGGATCGACATCACCACCGCTGTCATAGATTTCTTGAAGCATTTCGATCACGGCCTGATTGGCGCCCCCATGGAGCGGACCCCAGAGTGCCGATATACCGGCCGATACGGCGGCATAGAGATTGACACCGCTACTTCCGATCACACGAACGGTTGTGGTGGAGCAATTCTGTCCATGGTCCGCATGGATAATCCAATACACATTCAGAGCTTTTACGATATCGTCATCAATTTCGTATGTCTTCACGGGTGAATCGAACATCATATACAGAAAGTTGGCACAATAACTCAGGTCATGGCACGGATATATGACCTTGTGACCGACGGATATATTGTACGAGACGGCAGCAAGGGTCCGTATCTTCGAAATGAGTCGTGCAACCGTTATATTGAGGGCCTCTGTTTTCGTGGTATCCTGCATTTCGGGATAAAAAGCTCCAAGGGCATTCACCATCGATGAAAGAACGCCCATGGGGTGAGTACGGGACGGGTATTTTCTGAAGAATTCCAGCATATCCTCATGGATAAGCGAGTAATGGGTGAGTTTCTGTGAAAAGTCAGCGAGCTCATTAGCCGTAGGGAGGGCGTTATTAATAAGCAAATAGGCTGTTTCAACAAATGTCGAGTGCTCAACCAGCTGCTCAATGGGTATGCCACGATATCGCAGGATAGCCTTTTCTCCGTCAATATAGCTGATACTGCTTCTACAACTCGCCGTATTCACAAAACCCGGATCGATGGTTACCAGGCCCGTAAGCTGACGAAGTTTTGAAATATCGAGAGCCATCTCACCCTCGGTCCCGATCTCCACGGGAATATCGTATGTTTTTCCATCAATACACAATTGGGCAGTCTTCTTCACGTATCGTCTTCCTTTTCCGGTAAAACCGGAATGTTATCTGTTTTAGAAATTCACAGAATCTACTGAACAATGATGCACATTAATCACCTAATAGACAATTTACTTGATGCAAACATTCCAGAGGATGTTGAAACATCCTATTACCCTTCCGGAACTCTGGATTTCGGGGATATTACTGTTGAAGCTCCCCGCCGCAAGCAGCGGGGAATGCGCTCTCTGCTCAATTCAATAAAAGGGTATGAAGTGTTTGTGGCGATTCCTCCAAAAACGTGAAGAGAACCGCCACGTAATAACGGTATTCGATTACAACCTGATTTTACACAATACCCTGAGCCATCATTGCTTCTGCGACCTTGATAAAACCAGCTATGTTAGCACCATTGACATAATTGCCGGGTGTGCCATATTCATTTGCAGCCTCGACTGAGGCGGTGTGGATGCTCTTCATGATCCTCTTCAGATACGCATCCACTTCCTCACGATCCCAGCTCAAACGCATACTGTTCTGTGCCATCTCAAGACCGGAAACCGAAACACCACCGGCATTCGCCGCCTTCCCCGGCGCATACAATATTCCGGCATCTACAAAGGTCTCTACCCCTTCAGGTACGGTCGGCATGTTCGCACCTTCACTCACCAGCATTACACTATTCCCCACCAGATTCTTTGCGTCCTTCGCATTGATCTCATTCTGCGTCGCGCAGGGAAATGCGCAATCCGCCTCGTGGTTCCAGAGGGGATTGTAACCAAGTGCGGAATCGACAGGTGTATACACTGCCTCGGGATATGTGTCGGCATATTCCTCGATACGACCACGTTTGAAATTCTTGAGCGCCTTGATGTAATCCAGCTTGCCGCGATCAATGCCTTCCTCATCGTATATATATCCCGAAGAATCCGAGAGGGTTACCACCTTGCCGCCCAGCTCAAGTATCTTCTCCACCGCATACTGGGCAACATTCCCGGAACCGGATACCAGGCAGGTCTTCCCTTCAAGCGTATCCTCACGGGTGGCAAGCATCTCAGCAGCAAAATAAACCGTGCCGTATCCCGTGGCTTCAGGGCGAATCAGACTGCCGCCCCAGGTAAGTCCCTTCCCTGTCAAAACACCCGTAAATTCATTGCGCAGTTTCTTGTACATGCCAAACAAAAACCCAATCTCTCT
>JAFGQD010000168.1 GCA_016935875.1 Deltaproteobacteria bacterium | reverse complement strand
CAGCAGTGTTCAATTCGGACAAAAGACTGTCTAATTCGAGATGAAACTTCTCTGCGACAACCAGGATTGTATCAAAAAGGGCCTCGCAACAGATACAGGCACCCGCCCTCTCATCAAATTTCTTGAAGACGTGCTCGGTTTCCCGATACCGTGTAATCGTATCGATAACGGTCATTTCAGGGTGAATGCCCTTTTCTTTTTGTGCCATGTTTTATCCCCTTTCCTTGAGGACTTCCGATAACGCTTTCGGAATGTGACGAATAACCTCAATAATCCGCGTTGCCGGAGTAGGGTGTGCGTAATGACCCGCCAACCGGTTTGTCTTCATTGCAACCACGGCCGCTTCTTCTATAGCCATACCGGAATCAATCAGGGCCGAGACGATACCCGTCAGGGTATCACCGGTACCTCCCATGGCTTCAAGGGCCTCTTCCACTGGATTATCAACGGTTTTCAGGATGCCCTGCCGGTCGGCCAGATAATCCTGTCTCCCCTTGACCAGAAGAAAACGGGAAGCGTTGTTGTGTTCATAGGCACGGGAAATCAGATCGGGCACGAGATTTTCATCGTGCAGTATGAATCCGCGCGTATAGAAGGGGTGAGGCGCCTTCTCATCCGCCAAGAAAGCCAGTTCTCCGATATCTGGCGTAAAGAGGTCATAGAGTGAAGACTGTCCGCTCATTTTGGCAGCATACATAAATCCGGCGTCTGCAATCAAGGTCGGTCGTTCTTTCATTTTCTGTAAAGACTGCTGCAGGCGCTCGTGCCAGTGAACAATGGGCTGTAAATAATGAAACGTAAGAGTTTGAAAAGAAGAATGAGGCAGGTGATCGGTTACATATTTGTAGAGGGTGCGGCTTCCCTTCCCCAGACCGATGTCTCCGACCAAATATCCGAAGGGAGCCGGCTGGCTGAGCGTTTGTGCAGTATTGATTGCCGCTGCCATCAAGGCCATTGTCCCACGGTTGACGGAGATGCGTTCATCACAAATGCAGATGTGACTATCTTCGAGAATGATTTCACCGCTTACCAGAGGGAAACCTTCGGAGGGTACCGTTCCTACTATGGCGAGCACTGGCGTTGTATCTCCTCAAAGGCTAACTGTAGAGCGTATCCACAGAGCGTATGGCCTATTTCACGGGGGCTGGGCGCCTCGGCAAGGGTATGACCCACCATCTCACAGGCCAGATAGGGAACATCCGGACAACCACCACCGGAAACGTTTACAATGTTCCCGGTGGTTTTTTCAACGGTCAGTTTCATATTGGCAGCCCGGACCATCAGATATTCTCCAAAATCCTTGACATGGAAGAGATTTACCGGCTGAAGAAGGGGACTGGTCACCGGTACGATCTCGAGGGGCGGTATCCCTTTCTTCTCCAGCATCCTCAGGATATTCAGTTCTTCGATGAGGGGAAACTCGATGATCAGATCACAACCGCTTTGAATTTCAGGGGGCGGTCCCATGACCTTGACTTCCCATCCTTCTCTCTTCAGGAAATTCTCCGCCTGGATAACCTCGCTGGTATTTTCAAATACCATGATCCCGCGGTCGGCATTTTCTGCATTCCCCGGATCTCTGTGCGTCTGTTTTCCTTTAAAGAGACTTGAGAAAGACACTGCTACCCCTTCTTTATGGTGATTGTGTATTCATCACCATCCTCACTGACATTTTTCACCTCCCAGCCCTGACTGGTGGCGGAACGGGAGACATTCTCCTTTGATGTCTCCGTATCTACCAGAATTTCGATTTCGTTCGTGTTTCCCGTCTTTATTTCATCCAGTGTCATCAAAACAGGCTGAGGACAGGAAAGCCCCCGTGCATCAATTTTAGTACTCATGCGTTACTCCTTTTTCTCATCGTAAATCCTATTAACAGACACACTATCAAACCAATAATGACCGCTTCTATTCCGTAAGGACCAACTCCCTTTGGTGAACTGGCCAGACCGAAATTATGGGAAAAGGCCGCCCCGACAATCATCCCCAGTACAAAAACGGCGGCATCTCCGTCACCTTCACCGGACAGAAAAAGCTGACGCCCGGGGCACCCTCCGGCAAGAGCAAAGGCCAGACCGGCCAGAGTCATTCCCGCAAAGTTCCATATATGCATGGTATGGGCAACAGGCTGGCCCGTAAATCCCGGATGAAACTGTCCAACGATCAGATTTGTGACGAAAGCGGCTGCGACAAGGGCAATGAATCCCAAGAGGAGGTGTGTCTGTCGAAAGAGGACAAAGTCTCGTATTGCGCCCATCGTGCAGAAACGGCTTCGTTGTGCCAGAAATCCTATAGCAAGGCCTATAACCAGGGCGACAAGGAGAGGTGCGTGCATGGCACCGGGACCCTTCAGGCTGTAAAAGAGTACCCCGCTTTTATCCTGACCTTCAATCTGTGGAAAGACAATGAGCAGGGCCAGCAGGCCAAGCATGATAACGGGCAACACCCATCCAGCGGCAGTATGAGTGGCTTGGGCGCGTCCCAGATTGTACCCCTTTTTAAGAAAGAGTGTCCCGATCCAGATACCGAATATCAGTCCCAGGAGACCGAGAATGGCATTTCCGTCACCACCGGCCAGACGCAGGGCGGCGCGCCAGGGACATCCCAGAAAAACAAGCGCGCCAATCATGGCAAAGGCGCCCAGGACGAATCTGACAATGGGAGCGGAACCGAGACGGGGACGATATTCCTTGAAGAGGTATGCGGCGATGAGCGCTCCCAATACAAAACCGATAATCGCCGGGCGGATGTACTGCACAACTCCCGCGCGGTGCAGCCCGAGGGCGCCTGCGATATCTCTTTCAAAACAGGCCACACAGACGCCCATATTTCCGGGATTACCCAATTTCTGCAGTAGAGCGGCAAAGACACCGATAAACAGCCCCACGCCGATAATTCCCCACCGAGTTGCAAAAATATTTTTCAACCTCATAGATCAGATACTCCTTTCTGATAAATTAGTGCCGTTTGAGTGATCAAGCGGGGGTTATGTAAATCGACTTTGCCTATAAGTCAAATTCATAATATGAATAAGAATTGATTGATTATAGGATTAATTGATAGGAGCACAGCGGATATCGTTTCATGTATGCAAGAAGGGGACACATCAAAGTATCAGGATTTTTCCCTTTGGTTTTGTTACAACCTCGCCAATGATAGACGCTTTTTCGAGTCCATCGTCGTGCATTCTTTTTACCAGATCTTCCGCTTCTTTCAGGGGCAGGGAAATCAGCAGGCCTCCCGATGTCTGAGGGTCAAAAAGAACGTCCACAATCCATTCCGGACAGTCGGGACCGACTTCGATCATGTCCATTCTGAATTTTCTATTCCGGTTTAATCCCCCCGGCATAATACCCATTTCAACAAATGCCTGTATTTCATGAAAAACAGGTACGGAAGATGAGTGTATGACCATCCCGACATCAGTCCCCTCGATCATCTCCGAGGCGTGGCCGAGAAGACCGAAACCTGTGACATCCGTGCAGGCATGGATATTTGAATATTCGATCATCAGATCGGCTGCTTTTTTATTGAGTTCCGCCATGCATCGTATTGATTGAGCTACGAGGTCATCGCCTGCCATATTTCCCTTCAGCGCCGTATTGATAATACCGGTTCCGAGCGGTTTTGTGAGAACGAGGGCATCACCTGCCCGGGCACCCCGGTTAAGGAGTACCCTGTCAGGATGAATCGTTCCGGTGACTGACAGACCGTACTTTAATTCATCATCCTCCACGCTGTGTCCACCGACAAGGAGGACGCCTGCTTCGCGCATCTTGTCCAATCCACCGAGAAGGACTTCCCTGAGTATAGATATGTCCATTTTATTGATGGGAAAGCAGATGATATTCATCGCCGTGAGCGGTTTTCCACCCATGGCGTACACATCGGACAGAGAATTTGCCACAGCAATCTGGCCGAAGGTGAATGGATCGTCAACAATCGGCGTAAAAAAGTCAAGGGTCTGTATGATGGCGAGGTCGTCTCTCAATTTGTAGACCCCCGCATCATCGGTATTTTCAATACCCACAATCAGATTGGGATCAGATATAAGCGGAAGCCCGCAGAGCGCTT
Source organism: Deltaproteobacteria bacterium (assembly GCA_016935875.1). GTDB lineage: Bacteria > Desulfobacterota > Syntrophia > Syntrophales > UBA2210 > UBA2210. The sequence goes on along the minus strand of JAFGQD010000168.1, from coordinate 46 downwards.
GATTCAGGTCACCCGGACCTATCTTACAGCCTCACCCGGCGCCGTG
>JAFGQD010000167.1 GCA_016935875.1 Deltaproteobacteria bacterium | reverse complement strand
GTTGTCATTATTTCTCCGGACCTGAAACTATTTACCATTTTTTTTGCGCGAAGATCTAAGTCAGGAGGAAACAGAGAAGACAGAAACGACTTCACCTCCAATACAGGCGGCGCAAGGCCGATGCTGATATTGTTCAAATAATCGTACACCAAAGGCTTGGCAAACGTCCAGACAATACCGGCAACGTGTGCCGTTTCATGATTCTTGTCATACAAAACGGAATCAACAGTATCAAATGACAGAACCCAACCGTTACTATCGATTCGCGGTTCCATAAATAATGCAAGATACCCTTCCCACTCGATCGGCATCAGGCATGTGTTTCCAATGTTCGTACCGATATGGATCTGAAGTTTTGTTTCGAACCGGACACGTGAATTTTCCTCTGTAAAGATCGGTTCCGAGATCGTAATCTTCCTGCAGCCGTTGTTTTCATCAAGCAGAACCGTGGTCTGATCCGGATCAGTGAAGGCGCTATTAATAACTAGCGATCTGAGAAGCGGGTAGTCGATCGATAGGGGTAACGAGACAGTTTTTGAAAAAGCATACCCAGGCAGCAAAAGGATGAGCATCAGCAACAGGGCACTAATCCGGAAGAAATTCTTCAAATGCAGTTTCATTTCAATAAGTTCCATCGATCGTTCCATGTATCAGGGATTGAGCCTAAATTTCATGATTCGCCCAGCAGATTGGAGGGTATAGTCACTCATTAATTACTATTGAAATTCTCCAATTGTCTTCAGGTATCAAAAGCCCTTCGGTATGGAAAATTGATTCATTGTGCAATTTCTTCCTATATCAGGGTCGGTTGGTGTATGAGACTAAACAATCAATGGGATTCCGAATACAGAGATACTACTGCTACAAGGATTGAAATCAGGGAGTTTTGCCACATTCAAGAACAACAAAAGCCATCGCGTATCTGTCCGTATGTGAAATACTAATATGGCTACCTGTTATACCGGCCCCGTCAACCATGGTCTGCGCCTTTCCATAAAATCTCAGTTCCGGTTTTCCCTCCGGTCTGTTTATGACTTCTACGTCCCTGAACCCGATTCCATCGAACATTCCCCGGCCAATACATTTTAAAAACGCCTCTTTCGCCGCAAAGCGTGCCGCGAAATGCTGGGCGGGAAAGGCCCTTTCACTGCAATATCGTATTTCCCCCTCAGAATACACCCTTTCTATAAATCTTTTAGTCCATGTATCTATGATTCTTTCGATCCTCGATATCTCAACAAGGTCTGTTCCTACCGCGTAGATCATCCCTTTATCTCATCGGCAATTCTGGATAATTTCTTCATAAATTCCACATTGTGAACCCTTACGATATGAGCACCGTTCATTATTGAAGCGGCAACGCTCGCCGCCGTGCCTTCAACGCGATCTTCGGCAAGCACTTGACCTGTGATCTCCCCTATAAACCTCTTACGCGACGTGCCCACCATAATCGGCCTTCCCAGAGTTTTCAATTCCTTAAGATGTCTCAGGATGGCCACATTGTCTGCCGTGGATTTGCCGAAGCCTATGCCGGGGTCGACGATTATATTCTCCACGTCTACACCGGATGATCGGGCCTTTTCTATGCTTTCCTCCAGGAATTCGGTAATCTCCCCCATAAGCGACCGGTATGAAAGGTCACCCTCCTGCATGGTCCTGGGTACCCCTCTCATATGCATCAGTACGACAGGCACCCGGCAATCGACAACAACCCCGGGCATCTGCGCATCAAATCTCATCGCGCTTATATCATTGACGATCTCTGCCCCGGCTTCTATCGCAAGGCGTGCCACCTCCGCCTTTGTTGTGTCTATGGACATTGGAACGGAGAGCAATCCTTCAAGTTTTTTTATTAGAGGGATAACCCTGCCCAACTCCTTTTCAGCAGATACAGACTCCGAACCGGGTCTTGAAGATTCCCCCCCTATATCAATAATATCGGCCCCATTTTCCTCCATTTTCAGCGCATATTTTACGGCCTCTTCAAGGCCACTGAGCATGCCTCCGTCAGAAAATGAATCGGGCGTCATGTTCAATATGCCCATAACAAGAGTTCTTCCGCCGATAGTAATTTCCCTTTTTGGTGTCCTGAGCACGAAGGTATCTCTTGTGATATTAGCAAGAACCCTTCTGATATCCTCTGATATCTTTTTCAAACCAAAGGGCTGCGGCGCTATCTTGTCCGCAAACCTCTTTACCTGTTTCAAGGTGCCTATTATTACGGCATCCGTCCTGTCTATGCTACAGGATACAGACCCCCGTGCCACAGCGACATCCCCGCCGATGGACAGCATCTCCTGTTTTAATATATTCGCTACCTTGCACTCTATTCCCTCAACCAGCAGATTAACATTCTCCATCTTGGGAATCATGGCATCGATTCCCGGCAGGTCAACGCCTACCCTTTTCAGTTCATCCTCCGCCTGATCAGGAGATAGTATATACAGACACCTCACTTAAGCCTCTTTCTCTGCTTCCTCTGTTTTTTCTGCTTTGACCTTTTTGCTCCTTTTCTTCTCTTTTTCACCTATTATTGCATCAAGCTCTTCGGCGTTCAACACCTCCTTTTCAAGAAGTTCCTTCGAAATCCTGTGGAGCGTGTCGATATTCTCCGAGAGGAGTTTTTTGGCCCGTTCATAGTTTTCCATAACGATCCTCGATATCTCCTTGTCGATTCTTTCCGCGGTATCTTCACTGTAATTCTTGTGCGTGGCAATCTCCCTGCCCAGGAATACCTGCTCCTCCGCCTTCCCGAAGGTCAGCGGCCCCATCTCCTCACTCATTCCCCAGTTGCACACCATCTTCCGGGCAATCTCCGTGGCACGCTCTATATCGTTCCCCGCCCCTGTGGTAAAGTCCTTCATGATCAGTTCCTCGGCCGCCCTTCCCCCGAGGAGAATCGTAATGTTATTGATCAGAAATGAACTGGGATAGGCATGCTTTTCGTCCACCGGAAGCTGTTGTGTTAGGCCGAGCGCTCTCCCTCTCGGGATGATGGTAACCTTGTGTATCGGGTCGGTCCCCGGGATCAGCCTGGCCACCAGGGCATGACCGCCTTCATGGTATGCGGTATTCTTTTTCTCCTCATCGCTTATGACCATACTCCTTCTTTCCACACCCATGAGTACCTTGTCCTTGGCGTACTCCAGGTCGGACAGGGAAACCTTGTCTTTATTCGACCGTGCCGCATACAGAGCCGCTTCATTAATCAGATTCTCTATATCCGCGCCGGAAAAACCCGGCGTTCCTCTGGCGACAACGGAAAGGTCCACATCGGTTTCAAGAGGAACCTTTTTGACATGTACCTCGAATATCTTCTCCCTCCCCTTGACATCCGGGAGAGGTACCACCACCTGCCGGTCAAATCTCCCGGGTCTCAAGAGAGCGGGATCAAGCACATCCGGGCGGTTGGTGGCCGACATGATAATAACGCCCTCATTGGATTCGAATCCATCCATCTCCACGAGCATCTGATTCAGGGTCTGTTCCCTCTCGTCATGCCCGCCTCCGAGTCCCGCACCTCTCTGCCTTCCAACCGCG
>JAFGQD010000166.1 GCA_016935875.1 Deltaproteobacteria bacterium | reverse complement strand
CTTCCCACGTTGGGGTTGTGGTCGTGGCCGTGGTCGTGATACCAGTCGGACCGGTCGTAGAGAGCCTTGCTGTTCGTCAGGACCATACCCCCTTCGCCGGTGGTCATGGTCTTGTAGTAGTCGAAGCTCAGGATCGCCATGTCTCCCAATGACCCCAGCTTCTTTCCCTGGTAGCTCCCGCCGCAGGCCTGGGCGTTGTCCTCTAGGACGAGCAGGTTGTGTTTCTTCGCGACCTCGATGATTTTATCGATCCGCGCGGCCGCCCCGCACATGTGTACGGGAATCACGCATTTCGTGGCTGGGGTTATCTTCGCTTCCATATCGTCGGGATCGAGGTTTAGTGAATCATCGATGTCCGTCATGATCGGAATGGCCCCGACCTCCAGCACCGCCTCGTAGGTGGCGATAAAGTCGAACGCGGGGACGAGGACCTCGTCTCCCGGTCCCACATCCAGGGCGGTCAGGGCGACCTTCAGGGCCGCTGACCCGGATGTCACGCCCAGGGAATAGCCGACGCCCAGATACTCTGCGAATGCCTTTTCGAATTCTTTGACTTTGAAGACACCATTGCGCTCTTTATCAAATCCATACCGCATGAAGACACCTGTCTCCAGTATATCCATTACTTCCTTTGCTTCTTCTTTTCCTATAAGTTCATATCCTGCCATTCTACTGCCTCCGTTTTTGTATATTAATACGCGTCACTGTATATCTCTATGGCATCTCCCGCCGTCACCATGCGGGGGTTGTTTGCCAGCGGTCTGGCTACCGTCATGGCGGCCTCTGCCAGTTTCGGAAAGTCTTCCTCCGGGATGCCGAGCGTCTCCAAAGTGTCATAGATGCCGCAGTCATCTATCAGGTTCTCTACCGCACCGACGGCCAGACCCGCAGCCTCGTTCAGAGAGAGGTCATCAATGGGTTCGCCCATGACTTCGGCGATTATGGCGAACTTTTCCAGCGCGCCGGGAAGATTGTAATTCATAACCGCCGGGAGGAGGAGTGTATTCGCCAGACCATGGGGGATTCCGTACATGCCTCCAAGCGGGTAAGAGAGGGAATGTACGGCGGTAACCCCGGCATTGGCCAGGCCCAGACCGGCGTACAGGCTTCCCAGGAGCATCTGCCCCCTTGCTTCCAGATCGGCTCCGTTGTGGACGCAGGTCCGCAGGCTCTCGGAGATCAGGGCGATCGCCTCCAGCGACACCATCTCACTCATGGGGCTCGCGGTGATCGATGTATATGATTCTATGGCATGGCACAGGGCGTCGACGCCGGTGGTCGCGGTAACCTTTGATGGAATGCTCAGGGTCAGTTCGGGGTCGAGAAGGGCGATATCGGGATAAAGGTAGGGACTGTTCATCCCCTCCTTCTTGTTCAAATCCTTTCGAATGAAGACGGAGGTAAAGGTCACTTCACTCCCCGTACCGGCGGTTGTCGGAACTATGATGGTAGGAAGTCCTGGTCCCGGAACCTTGTTCAGCCCCAGGTAGTCTTCGGCCTTTCCCTTGTTGGCGGTTATCACGGCCACGGCCTTTGCCACGTCCATGGTGCTCCCGCCGCCGATTCCCACGACTATGTCACATTTTCCATCCGCGGCTGCCGTGGCACCTTCATCGGCTAGTTCCAGAGGGGGTTCCCCCTCCACCTTGTCAAAGATGACGATGCCCATACCGGCTTTTTTGAAATAGTCGGACACCTTTTCTTTGAGCCCTGAGAGGGAGAGGTTTTTGTCGAGGACTATCAGCGGCTTTTTTCCGCCAAGATTCCGTATATGTTCGACCAGTTGTTCAAATGACCCGTTCCCAAACACTATCTTTCCCGCACCGGTAAAAGAAAATATCGTATTCATATCGAATCCTTTCAAATTATCTGTTTGTGTAAATCTGTGAGACGGTTATGACCGGTCCCCGTTATATTGTTATTCTGCCTTCATAGACAAACTCGACCTTTCCTTTGAGCCATACTTCCTCAAAGGAATTGCCCTTGTTTTTGAAATCAACTGTGAGAGTTCCGCCGAGCATTTCAACCCGAATCGGAGGTTCTCCCACGCTCATAAACCTGCTGCTGATAATGGCCGACGCCACCGCCCCTGTTCCGCACGCCAGGGTTTCTTCCTCAACACCCCGTTCGTAGGTACGCACGCGTATACGGCCCGGTTCGATAATCTCCACAAAATCAACGTTTGTTCCCGCAGGTTCAAATGCCGGGTGGAATCTGACCGCGCATCCTGTCTTCGCCACTTCATCCGCCGGCATTTCGGCAACACCGTCTCTGAATATGATGGTATGCGGGACCCCCGAATTTATGAAATAATAAGGAGTACGCATCCCGTCTATATCCAGAAAGTCTTTATCTTCCAAAGAAGTGGGGTCTGTAAGCTGGATGGCGACCATTTCGTCTTTTACGAAGGAGCCGACCATCCCCGCCATCGTCTCCATAACCATCCGAGATTTCGCAAAGCCTTTTTTGACGGCAAATGCGGCTGCGCATCGTGCGCCGTTGCCGCACATCTCCGCCTCGCTTCCATCAGTCTGAAATATCCTGAGCCTGAAATCGCCAACCGAGCACGACTCGATTATGAGAAGACCATCAGCACCGACAGATATACGGCGTTTGCACCACACAGAGGCGCGTTCGCTCCAGTTTGTGATGATATCCTCGGAGCGGTTGTCTATAACGATAAAGTCGTTCCCATGGCCGGACATTTTTGAAAATTCAATGAATCTATTTCTCTTTTCAGTCAAATCCGATTTACCTCCTTGAAGTTGGGATAGTATGGCAGGATTAATTCCAGATTTAAAGTACTTTTTTTATAAAGGAGACAACATTTCTGAGGATTGATAGTCCCGCTCTGTCTTCGAGCATACTCTCCCCTGTCCGGCGTATTGTGGTCCAAGCCGTATATGCCGGGGTACTCCTTTATATCAAAGTGGGCAAGTTTTTATTTCCGTTTTCGTATCATTTATATACTACGCATCAAGCGTGATTTTAAAGATTCTTGACGGTTTTACATCAGAAGTACGGGAAAACCCGAGGAAACCGAGCGCCTTCTTTCGCACATATCCGTAGTTATCACCATGCAATCCTACGAAAATGTCGATTATGACAAGACCATAATAAAACGAAATCTGTAATATTTAGGCAATAATTACAGCCAGGTAGGCATGATGGTCTCGCGTTGGTGTATTTGGCACCATAATTGCGGTAGTGGTGGGCAAGGATTTCTGCGCCTGCGGACCAATAGATCCGAATAATACAAAGCGAAGGATACAGATATGAAACTGCCTTCAAAAGGCGACGAACCCATTGTTTTTTCCAAGATGCCCGTATTATGGGATTGACTGCACTTTGATGGACAACTGTAAGAATAAAACTGCTTCAGACTGGAAAAATATGCATCGAGGTGCTATACTTTTCTGTTTACGCGGGCAGTCTCCCCGTAATCAAGCCGGGCAATAATGCCTATTTCAGCTTGATGATAATGTTGCCGGAGATGCTTGAAGAAGCGTCTCAGAGTTTGAAGTAACTATAGAAAAAGGAGTCATCTCGTGCATTGTGATGGCAGGATTGTAGAAGGATGGGAAGATCATCCGCGTGAATTTTGTGGTGTATTCGGGATCTTTGGGGATCCCGATGCCGCCGAAAAAACCTATCTGGGGCTGTATGCACTTCAGCATCGCGGACAGGAGAGCGCGGGAATAGCGGCGTCGGATGGGCGAGAGATATCTCTCCACAGGGGGATGGGCCTTGTCTGGTCCGTCTTCCAAGATCCCAACATCATGCCTACGCTTCGCGGTGCCTCGGCCATCGGACACAATCGATATTCGACCACGGGCTCCTCGGATCTCATGAATGCGCAACCCCTTCTCATACGTTCCAGGGGCGATCAGATTGCCGCCGCTCACAACGGGAACCTAGTCAATTCCCTCGAACTTCACACCATGCTTGAGGAAAAGGGAGCAATATTTCAGACCACATCGGATAGCGAGATAGCCCTTCATCTCATTGCGCGATCGAATAAGGCGACTATCGAAGAAAAGATCGAGGATTCCCTCTCACAACTGGAGGGCGCATACTGTTTCATCTTTCTTACCAATTCAAAATTAATCGCCGTGCGGGACCCTCGGGGCTTCAGGCCGCTTTGTATCGGTAAGTTAGAAAATGCTTTCATTGTCGCCTCCGAATCATGTGCCTGCGACATCATAGGCGCCGAATACATTCGAAGTGTCGAGCCGGGAGAGATCGTCGTCATCGATGAAAGCGGCATTTCTTCAAGCTTTCTTAAAGCAAAACCCAAACAATCTTCTTGTGTTTTTGAATATATATACTTTTCACGACCCGACAGCATCATCTTTGGCGAGAAGGTGGACAAAGCGAGGCGTATGCTGGGCAAAAAACTTGCCCAAGAGTCTCCCTGTGATGCCGATATCGTAATCCCAATCCCCGATTCGGCCAATACCGCCGCCCTCGGATATGCACAAGAATCGGGATTGCGTTTTGAAATCGGGCTGATACGAAACCACTACGTAGGACGTACCTTTATCGCACCCCACCAGAGGGCGAGAACTATGGACGTCAAGGTGAAGTTTAATCCCGTGACCGGTGTGTTGAAGGGGAAACGTGTTGTCGTGGTGGAGGATTCCATCGTTCGAGGCACCACCTTGAAGCAGCTGATTCGTCTCATCAGAAGTGCCGGTGCCGTGAAGGTTCATGTGCGTGTAAGTTCTCCGCCGATTATCTCTCCCTGCTTTTACGGGATTGACATATCGAGCCGTGGTGAGCTTATCGCTTCTTCTCACTGCGTGGAAGAAACGTGCCGCTATCTCGAGGCCGATTCCCTTGCCTATCTATCGGTTGAAGGAATGCTGAGTGCCGTTCCCGAGGGAGACCTTCAGTGTACCGCATGCTTCACGGGAGATTATCCGACAGAGATACCCCAAAATTTCAGCAAAGAACTCTTTGCCGCTGATTGCGGCAGGATACAAAAATAATTATTAATGGAAAAAGTATTATGACAGT
>JAFGQD010000165.1 GCA_016935875.1 Deltaproteobacteria bacterium | reverse complement strand
GGGGACGTCCATAAGAAACTAAATAAATCCGGCCAAATGTTAATTTCTTAGTTTTTTGTGGACGTCCCCTTCCACTCTCTTCCACCCCATAAATAGATATCTCCGTAATCAGGCCAAAGGAGGAGGCGGTGGCGGTAATTCCCCCCGTTTCAATGCTTCCCCTGCGGCCTTTACCGGGATAATTCTCTCACAGGGTACGCCTACCTGACACAACCCGCATCCATAGCCTTCATATGCATAGGTCTTCTTAACATATTCTCTGGTCTTGGCCAGATGCAATCTGCATTTTTCCTTGTCATGGCCGTTTACCGTAATCGCACCGGCCGGACATCGGTCGATGCATTTCCCGCACGTTCCGTCAGCATAGAAAAGACAATAGGCATGATGGTCTGCGTAGGGCCGGGGATCCGGTTCGACAGATATATGTGCAACGACGGACCCTGTTCTCATCGCTTTCCCATGAGCCGTGATCAGACCGTCGCACAGGCCGAAGGTGCCGAGACCTGCCGCATGGGCTGCATGGCGTTCGGACCAGGAAGATGCATAAGAAAAACGTTCCGATTTTACGATTGTCCAGTTGGGAACGAGCATGGGGGCCACTGCCGCATGCCCGGCCAACTCCAGGCTCTCTACCAGGTGGCGCCTCAGGGCCGCGTTAAATTCCTCTCCCAGGACCCTTGTTCGCGCCCATTCTTCGGATGGATACTCTTTGTGTGAACGATTGCTTTTACGGACCGATGCGCGTTGGGGTAAAATCCAGGAAATGACGGTTAGTTGGTCCGCACTGACATTTTTTCCAGGGCAATGTTGATTAAAAACTTCCCAGGGAGTCCAGTGAAACGCCCCCACATATTCTTTGTATTGCTGCCAGATCTGATCAGCACCCGAGGCAAAACCGACCAAAGCCCGGTCCCAGGCCGGTTCATCAGTTCCGTTTCCCATCGTGTTCAGAGGTGAAGCAGAAATGAAATCATGGATGATCCCTTTCATCCGATTCTTGGTAATGTTACAATCTTTTTCCATTAAAATACCCCTTAACTACATAAATTATAAAAAGGATCATTACATATCAGATAAAAGCTTCAGACACACTAAATACTGAAATCGGGTAATGACTGTCAGGATTCGGATGAATTGTCCTGTCGCGCAGTGCTTTCAGTCTAACTCGTACGACAGAAAGGTGACACGGAAGGGCAGATGAGAGAAAGCTTTACTCTCCCCCTCAACAAACCCAATCCGTTTGTACCAGTCCTTGAGTTCGGTCTGTTCTGCGATAATCCCTATGTTCACATGACGAGCTCCGAGGAGTCCTGCTTCCGACAACACATGATCAACCAGCACCTTGCCAAAACCCTGATTTCTGTGAGCGGGTAGCACCGCGAGACGCTCAAGGTAACATGTGTCCGGATTTGCCACTTCGAGAGCGGCACATCCCGCGACACGATCCAAATCTTTCAGCACGAAATAGACAACTCCGCGATTCATATCCTTTTGGACCCAGCCCGCCGTGCAGTTCGACGGATGGCGCGGGGCATTCTCCCGGGTGAGTCCAAAACGGTCTGCCACATCCCGGAATGATCTCCGGATAATCCCTGCCAACAAAGAAGCATCTTCTTCTGTGCAGGTGTGTATGATCGGATTTGTCATTGTTTTATTTCTCCTGGCTATCACTCAAACGATGGTAATCCACTAAGCGGTCTCTCGCGTTTTCCTGATGAACTGGTTAGATGGCAAAACGAGCCGGGATGACACTGTGTTTGAACATCTCATAAAGCTCCTGAATTTCTTCTCCGGTATAGATATTGAGCAGCCGAACAATCTCACACGCAAACTCTACACTTCCCAGCCCAGTGGCTGTTATGAGGTTCTTGTCGGCGATTGCCGGCTTATCCACATAAAGATCGTCATCCCTGTAATCGGGTATCATCGCCTTCAGGTATCCTTTGGAATTGCTTGTGTGGCGAAGATCGTGCGTCAGCCCCGTCCGAGCAATCTCCAGTGTTGCCCCGCAGATCGCGGCTATGACGGTGCCCCTTGCATGGAACAAGCAGAGGAGTTTGATTATTTCTTCATGCGGACCTCGTTCCCACATATTACCGCCTGGCATGATGAAAATAACAACGTCATCGGGATTTATCGCATCAATGGTGGTATCAGGGATGATCGTACAGCCCCCCATTGTGGTGATGGGTCTGTCGGAAAAACCGACCGTTACCACCGTATACTTTCCTGATTTATTAATCTCGCACAATGCAAGCGCAGGCTCCCAATCGGCGAGACCATCAAAAATCAGCAGGTATGCTTTTAATTGCAATAGTTTGTTTTTCCTTTACCTGTTCGATTCGTCTAACGATTCGGCTACCTAGCCGGGTTTCCCACAGTCGGGTTGAGCCGACTCACCATACCCCAATTCCGAATTCCAGGGGACCTTACGTATTTTTCTTTTTAGGTCCAGGCTTTTGAGTTTTAAGCTTTCGGCGCTAAAAATAAATCAAGTGCGCAGATTTTTGTCAATAATGAAGTATGGTGTCCCCGTAACTTATGAGATTCGTGTCCTCTCTCTTATCTATTTTTCTCATTTGCAATTTCTCCATAACGCAGATAATCAAGATAACCTTCAGGATCATGCAACAGTTGCGAGCGGACTTGATCATAAGACCGCGAAGGCCGGGACAGCAGGAGCGGAAACCCCATAAATCTTACGAGGTCCCAGACTGCTCTTGGCAGTTTCCCTTCCAGCCGAACTCTCACAGCATTAACAATACCAAAAAACACCCGATACAGTGCGCGTAACGTGAACGATGTATCTCGACTTGATAACCGCCGGTGACGATAGGCTCCTACGAGATGAAAAATCGAGTCTTCATATACACTGCCGTACCAGCCATGATCCTCACCCGCATTTGACCGCTCCAGACCGACCCATGACAGGCCTCGGCAGAACGCTTTGAATACGAATCCCACACCCGAATCAATCGGGTAATGAGCGTATTTTCGACTGAAACGCCGGTAATCCTCGGAAGAACGCTCGTCCTTGGTAAGTAAGAAATCAGGATGATACTTCACGTAAAAATCTTTCCGAAAGCAGAGACAGGCGGTATACAGGGCCAGATAATGATTGTGGGATATCGTAGACAAAACAGAGCATTCGTTAAGCTTGCCGGTGATGATTTCAACCCAGTCCGACCGAATCGGGAACGAATCGACATGCAGAATGACGATATGGGTACTATCGTCCGACATGGCGGTACTGATCAGGTGCTCCAGGTAAAAAGAGTGCTGGGGGCCCCCTCTCAGGGTGGTCTCTGGCAGAGGAACTACCTTCACATGCGGTTCATTTTCGAGCAGCTTACGAAGCCGTGGCTTGAGATGGTTGACACCCGCATAAATGGTGTACGAGGCATCGGTAAGGGTTCGGATCTGACGCAGGTGAAGTTCCAGCAATGGTTCATTTTCCGGTTTCACCATGTAAACAACGACAATCCCTATGTGCATGGCACCTTCCCGCTTGATACCCGCAATGCTTTTTCATACAGGGAAAAATCGAAACGATCCGGTGCGATTGTGACGTCATTAATACAAATCTTCTCATCTCGTTGAAAATCCCGATTCAAGACGACATTCTCAGCGAGACAGATCGGCAATCCCGGTCGCATTGTCTGACTGGTGCAGTCTTCAATCAGCCCGTAACAGTCGTATCCCCCGATACCGTCCAAAGCGGTTCCCCGCTTTAAATTCCGTTTGGCGTAGGTGTATACATTGGTCTGAAAACCGTGATCCGGTTGAAGGAAGGGAGTGTTTCGAGTAACAACCTCCCAGATGGTAGATATGGCCTCGATATGACAGAGGTGATACGGCCGGTAGAACAGATAGTACGGGCCCGTTCCCATTTTGTAATACGCAAGCATCTCCTGCTGATATGGGTGATCACAGTACCCCACGGCGAAGACCCCTCCGCCGGGTTCCGCTCCCAGAATATAATCGACGAACGGTTTTCGGTCATGCCACAGGTGATCAAAATCAAATTTCTGGAAGACCTCGTTCACATGGGTCGCAGGAGGTCCATACATTCCGGGAACGGGGACTGCCAACCCATAGACGTTGGCGAGGATTGCCATTTCAATGTTCAGCTTGGTACCATCCGTATACGAGGTACACATCTTATAATTCAGGTTGCGTTTATCGGCTTCCGGAATGATGCTTGTAGGATTGGCATAACGGTCCAGAAACCCTTTTATATTGCCGGCCATTACAAGCTCGAATCCCCAGGACTGCAAATCGTCAACCAGATGCTTGATCACGCCGTATTGATCACCG
>JAFGQD010000005.1 GCA_016935875.1 Deltaproteobacteria bacterium | reverse complement strand
TGACTTCAACCCTCTTGGGGCATATCTTTTCCACAAAGTCTTTCAGGATTCCGTTCACCGCCTCTTCGTGAAAGATCCCCCGGTCACGGTAGGCATTCAGGTAGACCTTCAGAGACTTCAGCTCAACCAGAAATTCACCCGGCACATAGGTGATCAGTATCTCCGCGAAGTCGGGCTGCGCGGTCATCGGGCAGAGACAGGTGAATTCGGGAAACCGTATATTTACCTCATAATCACGCTCTCTGTACTTGTTCTCTATCGCCTCCATAAAACCTCACTAACATATAGCAGATCGGAGTGTCAAGAAGGGCTATTCCTATCTTGACCAGATACTGGCTGAGGATCATCATACCTATTGCCGCCGGAGGGAATATACCCCAGAAGGCTATGGTTATGAACAGGACCGAGTCGATCAGCTGGGAGACAATCGTAGAGAGATTGTTTCTCAGCCACAGATGCCTTCCGGCGGTCTTCTTTCTCCACCAGTGAAATGCCCACACATCGTGCCTCTGGGATACGATATAGGCTATCATGGATGCCGTTACGATCCTTGGTGTTGATCCGAGGATAATGTTGTACGCCTCCTGGTGCTTCCAGAATCCCGCAGCCGGGAGCAACCTGGCCGCGAGTATCACAAGCACCATGAACAGTGACATATAAAACCCCGTCATGACAAGGTCACCGGCGCTCTTTTTACCCTCTACCTCCGCCACCACATCGGTGAAGAGAAAAGTAAGAGGGTAGAGGATGATCGCCGCGGGTAGCACCAGTCCACCCACAATTATTATCTTGGACGCAATAATATTGGCTAAAAGCAGGGAACAGACAAAAAGATATTTTATAAATTGAATATTTTGTGAATTCATATCATATTTCCGTTGAAAGATATCTGCAAATCAAATAAGGGTAAGAGGAATATCACTGCTGAATGAATTATGTCAATTGATTTTTCAGAAGATTCCCGGTATTAAAACCAGGGTTACAGGCAGGCATTATGGACAGGACATACCTTGAGGATAGAGAAAATTTTCTGTCGAACGCCATGAGAAGCATGGATGAAGGATTGTATGATGACGCCATCGCCCTCGCGGATGCACGGCTGAATCACTTTCCGGGGGACATTGACGCCTATCTCGTCAAAGCCTCGTGCTGGGCCAGGATGGGCAAACCGGCAGATGCAGAGGAGATCCTTGAGCAGTGGCATGATATCGTGCGGGACCAATCGCGGGTTTATGAGGTATTGGGAGACGCGTACAACCGGGAGGGAATGACCCCGGAGGCCATAGAGGCCTATATGAGATTCGTGACGCTGAACCCCGACACACCCGCATCGGGGCGCGTCTCTGAAAAGGTTGCTTCATTGCAGGACATCGCTATCGAAGAGAGGGATGAGGATGAACCCGATGATATGTCAGCTGATTTTCACACCATCACCCTTGCCAGGCTGTATATGAAACAGGGATACTTCAAAATGGCCAAAGAGGTGCTTGACAAGATCCTGGAGAGAGATCCAGGAAATATCGAGGCCGGGAAATACGCGGAGTATGTGAAACATCTGATGGAAAAGGGATGGGGGCCTGTCATTGATGAACTGGACAGATGGTTGAATAAACTGCAAAAGAAAAAAGGATGGTGATTCCTCCATGCGGAAAAACAGGATTGAGCGCGTACGATTGATGCTGTCCGGGTTTGATGTGGAGGGTATACTTTTTTTTGAAAAAGCAAATATCCGCTATCTGACAGGTTTTACCGGGTGTGACGGAGCCCTTTTTGTGGGTGGAGAACGGCTTTTCCTGCTGGTGGATGGACGATATATCACACAGGCAAAAGACGAAGCGGCGGGCTGTGATGTCGTTGAATTCAAAGACAGAACGGAAGGCATGGCCGGAATAATCTCGGATCTGTCTCTGAAAAGAATAGGCATTGAGTCCCCAGCCATCTCTCTGGACCAGTATCTTACATTACAGGAACGGGTGGGAGACGTCTCTCTGACACCCTTATCGGAGCGGATAGAGCGTATACGAATGATAAAGGATGCCGAAGAGGCATCTTCGCTCAGGGAGGCTGCGATAATGGCGGCTCGCGCCCTTGAGGAGACGCTGGAGCACATCAGACCCGGCGTTACTGAAAGGGATATTGCCGCAATCCTGGAGATGAAGATGCGGGAGGCCGGGAGTGAAAAACCATCTTTCGAGACCATCGTGGCCTCGGGCAGCAACGCAGCCCTTCCCCATGCGGTTCCCGGTTTCCGCGAGATACAAGATGGTGACTTTGTAATCATCGATTATGGAACCGTATGCGGAGGATATCATTCCGATGAGACATGCACCTTTGCCATGGGAGGCGCGGATGAGAAACAGGCCGCTGTGTACGCTATCGTAAAAGGCGCGCATGACAAGGCAGTGGATTCGGTAAAGGCGGGGGTTTTCTGCAGGGATATCGACAAAATTGCCAGGACATATATTGATGATGCGGGCTATGGCGGGTATTTTTCACACGGCACCGGGCATGGTGTCGGGCTGAATATCCATGAACCGCCCAGGGTGTCCGAAAGGGAGGAGGGTGTTCTGGAGGAGGGAATGGTCATCACCGTGGAACCCGGCATCTATATACCGGACCTGTGGGGAGTAAGAATAGAAGACACCATTATGGTCGAAAAGGACGGATGCGAGATCCTTACAAAAACTCCCAAGGATCTCAAAATACTGTAGAATATGAGTGCTTACTCAGATATCAGACATCATGCTGAATGTACGCTGAATGGAAAGGGGGCAATCTATTTTCATTGCCCCGTATGCATATCTGAGTGATTATAAATTTATAATTCAGGAGGTTGTTGGTTTATGTCGTTTCCGGAAGATCTGCTTTACAGTCGTGACCATACGTGGGCACGGATTGATGGTGATATCGCGACAGTGGGAATAACGGATTATGCCCAGGACACATTAGATGAGATACAATCGGTTGAACTTTTTCCGGTGGACTCCCCTATTGAGCAGGGCGAGCCTTTCGGTATCATAGAATCTCTGAAAGTTACTACCGAACTGATTTCTCCAGTGAGCGGGTACATCATCAGCGTCAATGAAGACCTTGCCGACGATGTGGGCATCCTCAACAGTGATCCATATGACACAGGGTGGATGATTACCGTTGAAATCAGAGATTTGGAAGAGGTGGACCATCTGCTGGATGCGGAGGCATACGGGGATTATATTGACGAAGTTGAAATAAGAGATTTGGAAGAGGTGGACCCTCTATTGGATGAGGAAGACGAATACATGGATTATATTGACGAGGATGAAGAGGTCAGATGACATCAGGTGGACACGTGGAGGATTATCCCGTTCGAACAGTATGATCCTTTTGAAAATATGGCTATCGATGAGGCCATATTCAGGGTGAATCAGCGCAGGGAAATGCCCCCCACTCTCCGGTTTTATGGCTGGAAGAAACCGGCTGTATCACTGGGATATTTCCAGCATGCCGAATCAGAGATACAGTGCGGATACTGCCGCGACAGGGATATAGATATCGTCAGACGGCCTACAGGGGGCAAGGCGGTTCTTCACGGGGACGATCTGACCTATTCCCTTGTAGCCAGAG